>CAZQZJ010000029.1:0-13323 GCA_964597775.1 uncultured Methanosarcinales archaeon | reverse complement strand
ATAGATTACCATATTTTTACCAGAGTTGAATTTTTAGAAATGCTAAGGACTGATTTTGAGAATCTTGGAAAACAAATATTTAAAAGCAGTATAACTTATTATGGTTACATCCCTTATTGTAATCTGATAAAGGCAAAAAGATGAATGACGATACAGAATTGTATATTCAGAGAGCAGAAAATGAACTTGTAACTGCTCAGATGCTTTTTGATATTTCCAGTAATCCATTACTCCAAAAAGAACAATTTAAGCTGGAAAAAGTGCTTCCTGTAATGTAGCATCTTCTAGTGTTTTGTTGCGGTAGCTTAGTTGAGCTTGCGCTACATCATTTATTTGTTGAATCTTTATTGCCACAGTCATACCAGTATATGTATCTTGAGCTTCATAAACAGCACCCCAACATCCACGACCTCTTAGACGACCAAGCTTATATCTTGTTGAATCACAGATTTCTTCAAGTCCTTCTCCGTGGTTTGCTTGCGTCATATATTTTCCTCTAGTATATCAAAAGTAACTTTCACAAGAGTTGATGCTTTAAGCTTGGATTCGAGAACTCTTGGAATAACAAGAACAGCTTGTTTGCCATGTTTTGCAATCCGTTTTGTGATGATGATTTGTTCCATATGCAGACCGTATCCATAGGAGATACAGGAGCTTTAAAAAGATTAGCAAAATAGTCACTTATAAGTTACTATATTAAAAGATTTATGAAAAAATGTGATGTGTTGCATAATTAGCATGTTGATTGCCTATGCAATTGGTCTTGGCACTGCCATTATCACTATATCAAATCACTTTAATTATCGGATGTTTTACCATTACTAAAGTGATTTGATTATTAGGAAATAACCTTACTTTCGTTTGTGAAATATCCTAAAATAATGTTATTTCCTATAGTTTGCTTCTCTACTACTTTTGGTATCTACCTTAGTATTTGTGCAGTCTGAATATTGACCCTACTCTATAATCCTCTTGTCTTTGCCCTTGTTCTGCGATGAAATCCAATTGCAAACCTATGCACCTCATCTCTAATCACAATAAGCAGCCGCAAAGCAGGTTTTGATTTATCAAGCTTAATAGAATCTGATGCTCCTGGTAAGAATAATTCCTCTTCTTTTTTTGCAAGCCCAAGTACTGGAATACGTAATCCAAGTTCGTGAAGTGCTCGCTGTGCAGATCCAACCTGTCCCTTGCCACCATCAATAAGAATCAAATCAGGCATCTCTGCATGTTCTCGCTGCAACCGACTATATCGGCGCTTCACAACCTCATATATTGCAGCAACATCATCCTGGCCGCTAAAACTCTTGATATGAAAAAGGCGATATTCTGATTTGTTTGGTTTTGCATTATAAAACTGAACCATTCCAGCAACTACATCTGTGCCCATAAGGTGAGAAATGTCAAAACCTTCTATAACAATCGGCAGCTGGGGAAGATTAAGTTCTCTAGCAAGTTCAGTAATCATGACAGGTACTGGTTGCATAGAAAGCTGCAAATTCTTCACTGCAAGTTTAAGCAACTCCATTTTTTCACCACGACTAGGCATTGTAATTAACACTTTCTGACCACTTCTGCGTTCAAAATATTGCATCAACAAATCAGCATCCCCAATATGTTCGATAATAATCTCAGCAGGAAGAGGATTCGCATCATAATATGCACACAAAAACTCCTCAACAACATCACCACCAGCACCAAAACAAAATGACTGTTTTTGCAACAATACACCTTTTTTAATCTGCAACACGCCAATGTTCACTTTTTCATTTCTTAAAATGACTGCAATCACATCTTGATCAACATGTTTAATTCGGTCAACTTTTTGATGATCCAAAAGACGTTGCAGCGAATAGATTTGATCACGCAGTTCTTTTGCACGCTCAAAATGTAGTGATGCAGATGCTTTGGTCATCTCATCAAGTAGCATGTTCATCACAAGTTTAGTATCACCACGAAGCAGAGCACGAGCACCAGATAGATTTGCATCATACTCTTGTTTTGTGATAAAGCCCTCACACGGGCCAGAACATCTGCCAATATGATAATTAAGACACACCTTCTTAGGAATTTTCTCACAGGTCCGCAACATAAAGATTTGTTGACACAAATTTACAATCTTAATTCGATCAAAACCATCAGTAAACGGTCCAATATATTCACCCTTTCTTGTCACGCGTCTTGTTGAAATAACTCTTGGAAAAGGTTCGTCAGTAATCTTTATGTATGCATACGATTTTCCATCACGCAGCATCACATTAAAGCGTGGCTGATGCAATTTAATAAGCCGGTTTTCTAAGAGCAGTGCCTCGACTTCAGAATCAGTAGCTACAAAATCAACAGTCTGTGCATGCCGCAAGAGCAGCACTGTCTTTGGAGCATGATTTGTTGTATAAACATACTGGCTTACACGTTTCTTAAGATTTTTAGCCTTGCCAATATAGATAATTGCATTGTTCTTATCCTTGAAGAAATAGCAGCCAGGAGTAGATGGGAGGTTGGAAACGTCCATAATCCTTAGATGCATATCTCCTTAAAATGACTTGCGAGTTTGCATATGACTAAAGACTAGTAGTATCCAACACACCTTCACACGTTCAAAAAACGTTTAAGTCGATCAAGAGGTCGACATTAAACGTTTTTTCTAATACAAATATTTATAATGATCTCTTTGTGCAAACTGATTATGGTGCTACTTTGTGGTATTGATGATGCAGGACGCGGGCCAGTTGTTGGTCCACTTGTCATGTGTGGTGTGCTTATCAATGCAGATGACGAATCAAAACTTAAAGATATGGGGGCAAAGGATTCTAAACTTCTTACACCAAGGCAACGAGAAGGGCTAGCTGAGCGCATTAAAGAGTTTGTAACAAAATACAAAACCGTTATTATTAATCCTGCAGAAATTGACGATGCAGTGATGGGTAAAGAAGGCTTGAATCTTAACTGGCTTGAAGCTCTCAAATCAGTTGAAATTATCAATGCACTTAAACCAGATCGTGTTATTCTAGATTGTCCATCGCCAAATATTCCAGCGTATACACGATACCTTGCAATACGAGTCTCAAATAAGCGTGCTGTGCTTCATTGCGCTCACAAAGCAGATGTGTTGCATCCGATAGTTTCTGCAGCATCTATTATTGCTAAGGTTACGCGAGATGAAGAAATTGAAAAGCTTAAAAAAAGTATTAAGATGGATTTTGGCTCTGGTTATCCTTCAGATCCGCGAACCATAGGATTTTTGAAAAAATACTGGAATACCTATCCACAGATTTTTCGTCACACCTGGGCGCCGTACAAAAAAGCAGCAGATGTAGGAGTACAACAAAGGCTTTCTTAAAAAGAATGTTTTAGTCTCTCGTCGGTAAAACTACGAAACATTTTTATAATCACTACTCGGACAACATTGTTATATTAGCGAATGCTATAGTGCATTCATATTCATTCAAATAAACAAGAGGCGAATAGGGATTGACTAAGATTAGGCGTATTATAATGGATGGCTTTAAGAGCTTTGGTAAACGAACAGAGCTCTTATTTGGTGACCAATTTAATGTTGTCGCAGGCCCAAATGGGTCAGGAAAATCAAACATTCTTGATGGTCTTTGTTTTGTTCTTGGCAAATCAGGCGCAAAATCTATGCGTGCAGAAAAAAGTGAGAATTTAATCTATAATGGGGGAAAATCTAAACAATCATCAAAACAAGGAGAAGTCAGTATCTGGTTTGATAATGCTGCAAAGATATTTCCAACATCCCATGAAACAGTTAAGGTCACACGCATTGTTAAATCAAGTGGTCAGAGCATTTACAAAATTGATGATCAAACACGCACGCGTCAACAAATCTTGGATCTTCTCTCAATTGCACGCATTAACCCAGATGGTTACAATATTATTCTCCAAGGAGATATCACCCATCTTGTCGAGATGAGTCCTATTGAGAGAAGACAAATCATCGAGGAAATCGCAGGTATCTCAATCTATGAAGAAAAACGTCAAAAAGCACTTCTTGAACTTGAAAAAGTAGATCAGAAACTTACAGAGGCAGAGATTGTGCTTAAGGAACGTGCAGCATATCTTAAGGAACTTAAACGTGACAGGGATCAAGCCCTCAAATATAAAGAGCTTAGTGATAGTATCAGTAAGAATAAGGCATCTTACTTGCGGAGAAAAATCGATAAAAAAAATATAGAACGAACTGATATCGAGTCCAAGATTGCAAAAGATACTCAGAAACTTGAAGGTGTTCAAACTAGAATTCGCTCTTATCGTGAGATTATTATCAAGAAAAAAGAAGAGATTGCTAGTATCCTTATTCAGATCGAGCAAAAAGGAGAAACAGAGCAGATAGCGCTGCAAAAACACATTGAAACATTGCGTGTTGAGATTGCAACAGCAAAGACAAAGATAAGTTCATATCAAACAGAGATTAACCGTATTAATCATCGAAAAGATCAGATGCGTGTGAGTCTTGAAGACACACGTAAAAAGATCAGCCTGCTTGAAGAAGAGCGTAAAGAATCAGAAAGCCTTCTTGACAACCTGCATGCGCAAAAAAAAGAAATTGAAGAAAAACTTATTGCACTGCGAAGAAAGCACCATCTTGACGATCAGGCTGTAAGCATAGAAGATAAAATGAGTAAGCTTGATGTAAACATTGAAACAGAAGATAAGCAGGTTCAAACTCTTCGTGAAAAGCAGCAAACACTGCTGCGTGAAAAAGATAAACTCGACTACCAGATCCAAACAGTTGATGAACGCATCAAAAAAGTAGAAGAACTTGAAGTAGTAAACCAAAAAGAGTTGCTTTCGCTTAAAACAAAAAAGAGCGAATTCAAAAAGGCGACTCTAGATCTTAACATCCTTCTTAACAAAGACTCAGGGCTTGCAATTACTCTTGCCTCAACACGAAAAGAACTTCTTGCACTACGGGAAGCATATGCTAAACTCGAAACCAAGAATACAGCAATCAAAGAAAATATCAGTGGGAATCTTGCAGTCACCAAAATACTTGAAAACAAAAAAGCCTTTCCTGGCGTCTTTGGTACAATAGCAGAGCTTGGTGAAGTCAGATCAACCTATGCACTCGCACTTGAAACTGCAGCAGGGCCGCGTATCAAATCACTTGTTGTTAAAGACGACTCAGTAGCAGCAGCATGCATTCTCTATCTTAAAGAACACAAACTCGGTACTGCCTCTTTTCTGCCTCTTAACAAAATCAAGCCAGCTCAACCAGATACAAAAATCGAAAAATTGGCTGCATCAAAAGGTGTGTGTGGGTTAGCCATAAGCCTTATTGAATACGATAAAGAATACAAGAACGTATTCTCCTATGTCTTTGGTAACACTCTTATTGTTGATAATATTCACGTTGCACGGCGCCTAGGAATTGGCGAGGCGCGTATGGCAACCCTAGATGGAGACTTGTGCGAACTCTCAGGGGTGATGATCGGAGGATTCAGACACCAAAAAAAAGGAGCAGGATTTAGGGAAAAGGAGCTTACAGCAGACATCTCAAATATAGGAGAAAAAATCGTTAGCACTGAGATCACACTTCAAAAATTTGAAGTTGACAAAAAACAAAATGAAGACACTATCAGTAGGATCAGAGAATTTAAAGCAAATCTTGAGGGTGATATTATAAAAGCAGAAAAAGCCCTTCATCTTGAATCAACAGATCTTGATGCATCCCTTGCATTCAAATCAGAACTTATCGTTCAAAGCAAAGATGTTGACAAACAATTAACAACACTCTCTGATACTATCATGCAGAAAAACAGGACACTTGCACAATTAAAGACTGAAAAGCAAAA
Organism: uncultured Methanosarcinales archaeon; assembly: GCA_964597775.1. GTDB lineage: Archaea > Nanobdellota > Nanobdellia > Woesearchaeales > JAGWAF01 > JACQSU01. The sequence continues at coordinate 7,510 of CAZQZJ010000029.1, read as the reverse complement.
ACTCCGCGATGCGATCAGCCAGCTTAAGAATCCAGCAGTTCTTGCCCAGCTCAATGCTTTTGATGCAAAAAAAACAGAGCTTAATACACGCATTTTGCATACTAATGCTACTATACAAAATATCACCATTCAAATAAATGATATCCTAAAAAGAGATGAAGAAAACATAATTCGCACTATCAAAGAGCAGGTTCAAGAAGAGATCGGTGCAAGTAAGGAAATTGGAAAACTCGTAGCACAAACCCAGCATAGTGAAAAACAGTTAGGTATTCAAGAAGAAAAACAAACCAAATTCTATGCAACATCAAAACAGTTCTATGATAAAAGAAACCAACTTCAAGACTCTATTAATAAGACAGAAGCAGAAATATACAGGACAGAGGAGGATTCACGCCAAGTCGAATACCATATGAACGTACTTTCACTCCAAGAGGCAAAGATCAAAGCAGAACTCGCAGGAATTGAATCAGAATTTGAGCAATACAGATCTGTAGAGCTTGATATGGAAAAATCAGAAGAAGAACTTAAAAAAGAAATAGACAATTTTGAAAAGATGAGAGAACATATCGGTAATGTCAATCTTAAATCTCTTGAGATTTATGACGCAGTTGAAAAAGAATACAATGTAATGCATGAGAAAAAAAATGTACTCCATACAGAAAAAGGCTCAGTGCTTAATCTCATGGCTCAAATCGAAAGCGCAAAAAAAGGGATATTTATGAAAAATTTTGAGAATGTGAATCTAAATTTTCAGAAAATCTTCACAGATCTTTCCACAAAAGGGGTAGCATCACTTGAACTTGAGAATCTTCAAGATCCGCTTTCTGAAGGTATGCTTATCAAAGTCAAGCTTACTGGAAACAAATTTATGGACATTCGATCACTTTCTGGTGGAGAAAAGACAATTACTGCGCTTGCATTCTTGTTTGCGATCCAAGAACATGATCCAGCATCATTTTATATCATGGATGAGGTTGATGCAGCACTTGATAAAAACAATGCTGAAAAACTTGCAAAACTTATCAGAAAATACTGCTTGCAAGCACAGTATATAGTAATCTCCCACAATGATGCAGTTGTCTGTGAAGCAGACACGATCTATGGTGTGTCCATGAATGAGCATGGGATATCAACTGTAGTAGGAATTAGGATCTGACCATTATTTTCCAAATTTTTTTAAGAGTTCTATCATCTTTTTTGCTGTTACTTCCCAATCAAAATGGTTCATTGCAGTAGTTCGTGCTGCTCTGCCAAGTCTATAACGCAGACTTTCGTCTAAGATCAATGCACGCAACACTTTTGCTAGTGATTTAGAACTTTTGCGTTTGAAAAAAAAACCATTGATACCTGGTTTGATATAATATTTGGTATTGCCCACGCGAGTTACCACAACAGGCAAGCCACATGACATAGCCTCCATGGTTGAAAGTGAGGAAGTCTCAGTGAGTGATGGAAGGACAAAGATGTCCATAGCCTGGAGATACGGGACAATAGCATCCACTTGGCCAACACAGGTTGCTCTAGGTATATCAAAAAGTTCTTCTTCTTGCCTAACTCCTGAACCAACAATGAGCAGTCTGAGATTATAAAACCTTTTTTTGAGTCGATCAAATCCCCTTCTAAGTGTGCGCAGGTTCTTTTCCCTGCTGATTCTGCCATGAAATCCGATAATGACGCTATTTGTAGGAAGCTGTATTTTCTCCTTTGCAAGCGCCTTATTCTTTGCAGGAACAAATATAGTAGTATTAACACCAAGTCGAATAATACATGTCGATGTTTTAATTCGATTAACTTTTAGGATATGCGCTACATCAGAGGAAGGAACCATCAACAATTGGCATTTGTTATATATCACACGCTCAATCATACGTGTCATAACATAAACAATTGCCTGACCCCACTTGATACTTTTTGAAAACAATTCCCAATCAATAGAATGGATATATGCTATAACAGGTTTGTTGTGTTTTCTTGCTAATCTTATTGCATTAAATCCAATCGGCCCAATTGTATGATTAAACACTACGTCAGCTTGTTTAATAACAGCCTCTAACTTTGCTCTGTCAAGTTTTGCAGGTCTAAAATCTCCAAATCTCCATTGTGATACTGGAAACCGAAGATAGGTAACAGGAAGATTCGGTGCAATGCCATAATCAGGACAGACTACTGTAATCCTAAATGATTTAGAAATGTGTGGGATCGTTTCATACAAGACACGGGCAATGCCATCCCATCTTGGAAGAAAACTGTCTGTTGTAATAAGTAGTCTTGGTTTCATTGTATTCTTACAAAAACCTCCACAAATCGTTTTGCATAGCGTATCCCATTAATACTATCCTTAATAAATGTTTTAATAAACAACAAAAAAACAGCAGGTGTTCGAAGCTGAGACTGGTGTGCTCTAAACGCTGTCATCTTTAGCCTAAAGAATTTTGAGATATCACTAATCATTCTTGGTTTGTTGCGATTCTTTATAGCAAGTACATTCCAGATATCAAAAGAGTATATCTCAACTTTTGGATAATTTTTGAGTATACGCCATGACAAGTGAAAACATGCACGGTGATCAGGATGAGGATCATCAACTGAATGCGTAAACACCTTATTTGGTTTGTATTTTCCAATAATATATTTTAATTTAGCTACTATATTTCTTTCAGCAGCATCCTCCTCAAAATGCCCTTCCCTCAAACCAAGATAGGTAATTCCTAAACCGCCAATAATCTTATCTGCTTCAATAGCCTCACGCATACGGCGTTCCTTAACTACCTGTGGTTTGAGTTGAGGACTTGATAATTCGCCATATGAGAAAATAACTGTGAGAACACGTTTGCCTTCCTGCGCATATTTTGCAAGCGTACCACCTGCACCAATTACGCCATCATCATTATGAGCGCAGAGCACAAGAATAGTTTCTTGATTTTTCATATCAGAACATGAAACAATGAGGTTTATTAATATGCACTCGGTGTATAACAACGTGCACCTTTTGTTTCGACAACTGGATTGATGAAACCTTGTTCCAATCTTTCGCAACGATTCTTGGGCTCCGAACAAAGTGAGGAGACTTCGAATCCCGGCGAGTCTAAGCCTAGCAATCCAGCAAAGCCATCTTCAAACTAAATGCACTCGCCGGGATTCGAACCCGGGCAAACGGCTTGGAAGGCCGCTGTCATGCCACTAGACCACGAGTGCCTAGCCTCAGAGAACACGCAGATTACTTTTAAATCTATCTGGCACAAGCCTTGCGCAGTTTTGTAACAAAACTATCAAAGTCCTCTTTTTTTATATTAGCACCACATGCATGTTCATGACCCCCGCCAGTAGCACCTATTAATCCATGCACAGCTTCTTGTACTGCAGTATTAAGAATTGGGCCATTACGGCTTGAACGCAGTGAACATTTCATCTCGCCAGACTTTTCGCGTGCCAAGATAATAACCTTATCTGGATAAAGATATATCAATTCATTTGAAAGATCTTTACTAAGAGCCAATCGATCATCAGCATAGGTATGTACAAAAAAAAGATCGTCCTTATTATAAGATTTTTCGACATCTTTCTTAAGTTCGTCATAAGCTTTCTTAACCTTAAGATACTTACGCCACAAAAACCTTCCACGAGATGATTCCTGTCTTAAAATCTCATACGGCGTCTCAATCCTACTAAAGACCTTAATTGAGGTCAGTGCGTCATCAGTACTGCCTTTTAGATTAAAAGACAGAACCCGAACCAGTTCACCAACAGGAGTATTAAACATCACATCCTCTGGCTTATCAAACAATTGCGGAAGCAGATCTGGATACTTATCCGAAAACTCTTTTTGAAATGGTGGCAGAAACCAATCACCAATTGCGCCAATCATTGCAATCCACAAATCTTTAGGATTATGCACTACCTGCCATGCCATAAAACATGGTGGAACATTCTCACCCCACTCACGTGGATTAATATATTTTACATTTAAACGCTTTTGTGGAGCATGATGATCTAACCATACTACAGGAATCTTGATTGCGTCTATAAAATCCTGATCTACCATTGCAAGATCCAGCACAAATACCTTATCTGCACCATACTCTTTGACCTTTCTAGCAAATTTTAGATCAACAAGAGGTGCAGCCTTAATAATAATGCCTTTACCTTCTCCTTTATAATGCAAGAGTTGCATAAAACTTGTAGATCCATCAGGATCATCATGGAAAAAAAAGATAGGACGCTTGCAATAATCAAGTTCTTCTTTAATCTGATCAATATGGTGTTGTCTTAGCATAGATATCACGACAAAAAACTAGCAGCCTTAAAAAACCTCGCCTTTAATATTTCGCAAGATTAAAATATGTTAATTTGATTATACTATTAATGAAATATGTCACAATTATCCTACTATTGATGTTGATACTACCTAATGTGATTGGTATTGATACAGCATATGACTTTGATGGAAATGGCAGGCTTGATCTTAAAGATGCTGCAGTCCTTGGCAAGGTACTTGGTGATATCCAAACATGTCCATCAGCAAAGACTTGTGATGTAAATGGAGATGGGCAGATTGACAAAAAAGATTATACTGCTCTTGTTGAGAAGATAAAATCACAAGGAAGTGCCATTGTACCCCAGATTCCTACAACGCTAAAACAATCATCTTTAGTGATATCATCAAGCAACGAATCGTTATCACATTCTGGATTAACTATAGAAGTTGAGTTTGAAAAAACATTCAAGCTCCAACTCTTTGATACTGCAAAACTTCACAATCCAGAGTTCTCAGTTGCTTATATTGGGGTAAAATCATGTAGAGCAAATACCTCATGCGCAGTTATTCTTATTAACAATTCAGAATATATCATTACTAAAGGTACAGCAACCTTGTTTGGAGATAAAAAACTGTTTCTCCACAATATTAATAACCGTAACAACTCATTATGGACTCTTTATCCTATCAACACATGTAATGGATGCATATATAATGGCACTTGTATTGCAGCAGGAGAACGTGACGAAATTCTCAAAGTGATGTGTAATCTCAAAAACATTGTACATCTTAAACCTGATAATACATCTTGTCAAGAAGCCAATGAATGCATTTCTAAAAGTTGCATTATAGGGATATGTGGAAAAGAATCAGTTCTTATTGAAGATGTACATGAGGATGAATTAGCAATTTCGAAACAAAATCAACCTTCTCAAAACATTACTCCAACACAACACCCTATGCTTAACCTTACAAGTATCCCTAAGAAAGGATTCTTTTCCTCACTCTTGAATTGGTTTAAGAGCTTGTTTTAATGCGGTTAACCAATTTCCTTTGTCTATCATACTTTGAACCAAAAGAATTGCCTACTGCTCCAACCTTAGATTTGATCTCAATCTTACCAGCTACAGCAGGACCGGCAATTCCTTCAAATCGCGATTTAGCCATATTGGTCTTTAATGGAACTGCTTTATTTGTAAGTTTCACACGCTCTGCATATATATTCATCCTATTCAAAAACCCCTGCATTTGTTCTGCACGCTGTTTTTGAGCCTCTGTCATCTTCTTAACCACAGGTTCTTGCATACTACCTCGAGCAAAAATTGCAGGACTTGCGATTAAAAGAACAACAAATAATGTTATCATCTTCATAAAAAATCACCTCATTTCCTATGAATACATAAGAATTAGAGTTTAAAACAGTTGCGGAAGCTTGCATGAGTGTTCTGATAACAAGCTTTAAAATAAGCATGAAGATCAGATCTTTACAAGAAGGACTTATTGCCTTCTTTTGCCTCCTTAGCTCAGAGGCGGAGCGCGTGATTGGTACAGCAAATCAGGGATTTGCAGATTTTCAAAATCTCTGATTCTAACAATAATCACGAGGTCCCGAGTTCAATTCTCGGAGGAGGCTTCCTAGGTAATATTGCAAGCCCACGGAAATGTACGCAAAATGCGCTACAAATCTATAATGCGTGCTTAGTCATGGTCTCGTCTGTCCTAAACTGCTGACCCTATACTTTCTTTGCCAGCATCATGAAATTGGCTAAAGTAAACGTGATTTTTCCATTCAGAGGTGAGTTCTTGTCGTATAGCAATACCACGGAGTCTCTTATCGATCCATTCCTTGGGATAACCTTTGAGTTCGTAGTACTCTTTGATCCGGTCTTGTCCCAATTCTGGGTCTTCTATTTCTTGTATTCGCTCATAACCTACTTGAACAAGCCATTGTTTGAATGGTTCTGCTTTTTTGGATGGAACAGATTGGATTATCCGAAATATGCTCTTGGTATTGGCACAATCAGTCTGGTACTCCTTTCCATCCGAAGAGGGCAATTTCAGTTGTACCCAAATTGGGGACAACTGAAGTGCTGCGAATTCTCGGTCCTTGATTTTGCCACAGTACTGCCGGGGCGTTGGACTGTCAGTAAGTACACCAACAACATCCACCACCGAGTAAAACCATTCCCCATTATGGGAAATCCTTCGGATCTTCTTGTCTTGGAATACCACAATTTTGTCCATTTCAACCCTGTGGCATCGTGACTTAATAAGTACTGCGTGCATTTGTCCAGTGCGCAGGGATCATCGAAAATTACTTATACCATGATATACTTATTCCTCATATTCAAGAGCTATCGGACTCTTGGCGCTTGTTGAGACTCTTTGTTTTGGTTCATTCTGCCAAGAGGGCCAACACGTCCTTAGTTGAAATAACTTTCACAGAATCCTGCTTTGTTTTCAAATCCTTGTCGTTTGTCCAGATGGGTATTTTCATCTTCAAGGCCAACCAGATATGCGACGTCCTTTGGGTCAGGTGATATTCGCTCAGCTTCGTTAAGAAATGTTACAAAATCTTCCATGGGTACAAATTGAATGTATTTACATAGCACAGCAAGGACTGCATCGAATTCTTCTGCGCTCCTGTCCGTCTTCTGTAGGATAAGTTCCTTGTATTTTGCAAGTTCTACAAGGATGAACTCCGGTGCATAGAGGTGAATATCTTCATGTAGGATGAGATTAAATGTGGTGTCTTGTCGGATCAGTGCAGAGAATAGGATATTTGCGTCAAGCACCAGATCCATATTCAAACAGCCCGATCTTTCAGTCTTTTTGTCAACGCGAGCCCGACTTCCTTGCCAAGACGTGTAGCATCTGCTTCGGTGATTGTGCTCTTTGATTTGAATTTCAGCAGCAGTTCGAGATCCTCGATTTTGTCGTTGAACGCTTGTCTTGCTACTTGGGACCAGTTCATTTCCGGGAAATGATCCATTCGTCTTTTCAACTCTTCAGGTACAGCCAGGGTCATTGTAGTCATCTTGTCACCTTTATGTGTAAACATGTATAAAATGTGCAGATATATAAATCTTCTCATTTCAGCGCAGATTCGTTCAGAACATTACTTATACAAGCATTCCCTAGTTTATCCTATCAAGGAGACTGGTCTTAGAGTGCTTTTACTTCTTCAGCCAGAGCCCATCTGAGGCTTTTATTGGTTGGGTGGTTTGGAGTTTGAAGTTTTGGGTTTGTAATGGA
>CAZQZJ010000028.1:0-14370 GCA_964597775.1 uncultured Methanosarcinales archaeon | reverse complement strand
GCATTTAACAATCTTTATAAATCAATTGATAATCCTATAGTCTAACAAGGTATCTTGGTAACAGCAGTGTTGCTCAGATATACTCGAGATGTAGGTTTCTATATCTCATGTGGTCCTAAACTATGGCAAGAATGTATTCACGAAAAAAAGGGAAAGCAGGAAGTAAGCGACCACTTATCACTGCAAAACCTGGATGGGTTACACTTTCAGCTAAGGAAGCAGAAATGCTTGTTGCAAAATTAGCTAAAGAAGGTAAAACATCCAGCATGATTGGAATGATCCTTCGAGATAGTTATGGAGTTCCACGTGTTCCAGAAGTATGCAACAAGACAATCACCAAAATTCTAACAGAAAAAAATTTAGTTCACCAAATACCTGATGATCTTCGTTCATTACTTCGACGCACACTTCAAATACGCAAACATATGACAGAGAACAGGCAGGATATGACAGCAAAACGTGGACTTGCACTTACAGAATCAAAGATCGGAAGATTGGTTAAGTATTATAAACGCACACAGAGAATTCCATGGACATGGAAATATGATCCTGACAAAATCAAACTTTATGTTGAATAAAATTTTTTCTCCCTGAAAAATGAAATAATCAACACAATACTCATCGCTATTGCAATACCAAAAACAACAAGTGCAACAAGAGAATATCCTCTGTAATACGGTGGAAGATTCACCTGAAGAATAAGGGCTCCAGAAATAGTACATGCAGCAATAACAAGAGCTATAGCAATCCGCTCTGATGATACTGCAACAGTCCTACCTAAGTATCCAACCTCAGCAGCCTCCACAGTAACACTAACCTTTGCTTGCTCAATAGTATCAAGAACAGCAAGAGCCTTTCGTGGTATCTGTTCAAGATATGACTTAAGACTAAGCGAATGCTTAAGAATACTTCTTAACGATATATCACTACGAAACTGTTTTTGCAGCAAATCTACAAGATACGGCTTACTTTCCTCAACAAAATTAAATTCAGGATACAACTTGAGACATGTTCCTTCAATTGTAACAAGCGCTTTACCAAGCGTAAGAAAAGATGGAGGAAGCTGTATACCATAATCATTACAGTTCAGAAGAATTTGATGCAACACATGAGTAATTCGAGATTTGGAGAGTGGTTCACCATGCCACACATCAATAATATCCCCTAACTCCTTTTTGAATGCAAGAGGATCACTATGATCCTTAATATAAGCCATACTTATTACAGAATCAAATACAGCATCAACATCTTTGTCGACAAGCGCAACATACAAACGTATGCCCTTCTCACGAATCTTAGGAGGCAATGCACCAGTAATACCAAAATCAACAAGGCCCACACGATCATCCTTTAGTACAAGAATATTACCTGGATGCATATCAGCATGAAATATATCCATAAGAAACACCTGTCTAATACACAAATCAAACAGGTTTTTGGCTATAGCCACTTTGTTATAATGATTAAAAACACCATTAATAATTTGAGACAATTTAATCCCATGAATATATTCCATCACCAATATATTTTTAGTACTGTACTCCTTGTAATATACAGGGATTTTAACAGTCTTTGATCCAGCAAAGTTCTGATAAAACTTCTGGATATGAGACCCTTCTTCTAAAAAATTAAGTTCCTGCATAGTATACTGTTCAAATTCCTTAACAATCTGCACAGGTGATACCCCTTTAACATGCTTTTCTAAACGATGTGCAAAAAAATACATCACCTCTATGTCTGCCATAAACTTTTCCTTAATTCTTGGACGCATAACCTTAACAACAACACTCTGTCCATTTCGCAGACGTGCACCATGTACCTGAGCAATGGATGCAGAACCAATAGGCACTGATAAGAATTGACTAAACACTTTGTTTATAGAACCTCCAATTTCTTGTTCAATCATCTTCTTAATAACAGAAAATGGCTCTGCTTGGAGATTATCTTGAAGCGTTGCAAACTCCTCACAATACTCAATAGGCACAAGATCAGGTCGAAGCGAGAGAAGTTGTCCAAGCTTTATATAAAATCCACCAAGATGCTCAAGAAGATTCCGAATGCGCCTTGGCCTAGCATCTTTTACTGACCTTAGTGGCCTAAACCAACGTCCAAATAATGAAAGATGCCTTCGTAGATCCAACTCATCAATAAGATACCAAAATCCCTCACTTGCAAGCACTTTACTTACAAACGCAATACGTTTAAATCCAGACTCTTGATCCATCATACTTTTATAGAATACTCGCTATAAAAAACCAGATGCTATTTTGCCTCAACCTTTTTATATAGCTCACATGAAATGTTATATATACTATGACTTACACACTTGTTATTACAGAAAAACCATCAGCTGCACTAAAAATAGCCACAGCACTTGCAGATAACAAACCAACAAAAAAAATTGAAGAAGGTGTTTCTTATTATACACTAATCCATAATAACCAAGAGCTTATCGTTGTACCTGCAGTAGGACATTTGTACGGATTACACGAAGTAAAAATCAAAGGATCATTTTCTTATCCTACATTTAGCACTGAATGGGCACCTATTAATGAATTTAAAAAAGAAGCAGCGTTTTCTAAAAAATATCTTAACCTCATCAAAAAACTTGCAAAAAAAGCATCAGAGATCTATATTGGAACAGACTATGATATCGAAGGAGAAACAATAGGATACAATATTCTACGTTTTGCCTGCAATAGAGAAGATGCAAAACGAATGAAATACTCCACCTTAACATCAAAAGAATTACAATACTCCTTTGATCATGCTATACCACATCTAGATCATGGTCAAGCATATGCAGGAATAACTCGACACACCCTTGACTGGTACTATGGAATTAACCTCTCACGAGCACTCACCTCAGCTATCAAAACTGCAGGTGCATTCAAAATACTCTCATCAGGAAGAGTACAAGGCCCAACACTTAAGATAATCGTAGACCGAGAACACGAAATCAAATCTTTTAAACCAATACCATTCTGGCAGATCAATGCCTTAACACTAGCAAAAAAACAAGAACTTGAATTTTGGCATGTCACTGACACATTCTGGGAAAAACAAGAAGCCAGCCACATCTATTCACAAATCAAAAACGAAAAAACAGGCACTGTTTCAACCATTCAAACAATACAATCTGAACAAGCACCACCACACCCATTTGACTTAACAACCCTACAAACTGAGGCTTACTCAACAACAGGTATCACACCAAAAAATACTCTTACCATTGCACAAAACCTATACTTACGAGGACTTATCTCATATCCACGCACATCATCACAACAACTTCCAGAACACTTAGGATTTACATCAATCCTCTCAAAACTTGCCAAACAAGAACACTACAAACCACTTGTCCAGATCGTACTAAAAGGTAAACTAAAACCTAATAATGGTAAAAAAACAGACCCAGCACACCCAGCTATTTACCCAACAGGTATCATACCAAAATCCTTAGAAGATAGGGAAGCAAAACTCTATGAACTCATTGTAAGAAGATTTCTTGCCACCTTTGGAGAACCTGCAACACGAGAAACCCAAAGCATTACCATCATGATTAATACTGAACCATTTAATGCAAGAGGTACACGAACAACCACACCTGGCTGGCATATTTTGTACCAACCATTTCTTAAACTTCAAGAAGAAGAACTACCAGGATTAACTAAAGGAGAAAAGGTAATAATTAAGAACATAAACCTTCTAGAAAAACAAACCCAACCACCAAAACGATACAACGAAGCCTCAATTATTAGAGAACTAGAAAAACGAAACCTAGGAACAAAAGCAACCCGCGCCCAAATTATAGAAACACTTAGAACACGCAATTACATAACAGGCACACCACTTGAAGCCACAGAATTTGGCGCAAAAATATGTGACACTCTACAGACCTACTGTCCAGAAATTGTTGATGAAGAACTCACCAGAAACTTTGAAGAAGAAATGGAAGAAATTCGTGAACAACAAAAAAAATCAGAAACAGTCCTTACCAAAGCCCGCCAAGTACTAATCAAAATCCTCACAGATTTTAAGAAAAAAGAAAAAACAGTAGGCACAGCCCTACTCAAAACTTTCACAGAAACACAATCATCACTAAGCACATTAGGAAACTGCCCATCATGTAAAAAAGGCATTATCCAGATTAGAAAAGGCAAGTTCGGCAGATTTGCTGCATGCAACAAATATCCAGAATGCAAAACAACCTTTAAACTACCAACCCAAGGCGCAGTAAAATCAACAGGAAAAACATGCGAACACTGTGCATATCCTCTTATTTTAATCTTTAAAAAAGCCAAAAAACCACAACAAGTTTGTATCAATACCAATTGCCCTGCCAAACAACAACATTTTGACAACGAAAACAAACCATGCCCTAAATGCACCCAAGGCAAACTTGTTGTAAGAAAAAGCGTCTATGGAGGATTTCTTGCATGCAACCTCTTTCCAAAATGTTTTTACATCGAAGGCAGAGCCAAGAAAAAAGATATAGCACAAGAACAAAACATGATGGATGAAAAACAAAAAGAGATTATCACCAAAAAACAATCAAAGCAAAAAACAAAGAAAAAAAAACAGTAAAATAAGATATTTCACAACTCTTTTAAACAAAAACATACTCTATCCCATATGCGTTGGGGACTCTTCATTATACTACTTATTGCAAGCCCTGTTTTTGCTAAACAAGGCACTATCACACTCTTAGCAGTTTCTGAAGAATCACCAGTACTTGAAGGTGATATTGCAACTCTTTATTTAGAAACAAGACCAGGCACAGGCCATGTCTTCTTAGAAACATTCCCACTTTCAAAAGCGGACACACAAATATCAATGAGATTTGCAAAACAAGTAGCATGTAGCAAACTACCCATCAATTGCGACACATACGATTTTATTTTTACTCTTAGAGCAAACTCAGCAGTTATTAGTGGACCTAGTGCTGGAGCTGCAGCAGCTGTACTAACCTATGCAGTACTTTCCGACCTTCCTATTGCCAAGGATGTGACAATCACAGGAACAATTAATTCAGGAGGAATTATTGGAGGAGTGGGAGGAATCAGACAAAAGATTGATGCAGCATCAACATCAGGAATCACAACAGTACTTATTCCACTAGGAAAAGGAATGCTCAAAGATCAAAATAAATCAATAGACCTTTTTGACTACGGAAAAAACAAAAATATCAAAGTCATCGAAGTGAAAGACTTTGAAGAAGCTATCATCTACATAACAGGCAAAAAAATTGAACAACCAAATATAACACTTAACATAGACAATTTATACCAATCCTTAATGAAAAATATATCCTTTGACTTATGCAAACGAGCATCACTTCTTGAACAACAATACCTAACCACAGGAGAAGAAATTGACCTTAACAAGTTATCATTTTTTAACCAGGCAAAACAGGCAGATACAGCATCTCAACACGCATTTGAGAATGGAGACTATTATAGCGCTGCCTCATTTTGTTTTCGTAAAGGCATTAGCTATCATTATCTTTATCTTGATCACAAGAACTTCTCAGAATCAAAAATTAAACTCACAGCATGGAAACTTCGTAAACAATCAAAAAAATTTGGCGATTATATTAATACACGAAACATTTCTACTATTACTGACTTACAGACATTCATAATTGTAAGCGAACGCATAACAGAAACACTTGGCACAGTAGACGAGATACTTAAAATGACGCACAACAATTCTCAAACCTACCAGATTGCACAAGCAACAGAAAGACTAGAATCTGCTATTGTTTGGAGCAGATTTTTTAACAAAGGAGGTACTAATTATCTTGTCAATAATGTATCCTTAAAAGCATCATGCGAAGACAAGATTCGCGAAGCACAGGAACGATATCAATATGTCCAAATCTATATTCCCAGAACCCTTGAGACTATAAAAAAAGGCATTGAATACGCAGGCGAAGACCTCTTTGCAGGCAGATTTGAACTTTGCCTATCAAAAGCAAGTAAAGCAAAGGCAGAAGCTGATGTCATTATATCAGTTATTGGCAGTGATGCTAGCCAACTACCAAAAATTATCGAAAACAAACTACAAGTTGCCAAACGCTCAATTCATGAAGCACAACAAAAAGGCATCTTTCCAATCCTAGGATTTTCCTATTACCAATTTGCAAACTCTCTTGCAACCACAGAACCACAAACAGCCATGCTCTTTGCAGAATACGCCATCGAATTCTCTAATCTAGATATGTACTTTCAAAAACAGACACCACAGATGTACCCTACAGGAATTTTCGATTTATTTAGTGATGAAATATTCTCCTATATCCCATGGGCACTTGGAGGCATAATCCTCGCCCTCCTAGTCATCACTTCACAAACGCCACGAGCGTGATTATAGAAAATAACATTAAAAATTAGAATCGCTGAGCAAGAGCAGTTGCACCTGCAGCAATTGATGAAGGAAAGGATGTTGCTATTGCAATCTTAATGACATTCTGTAAAGATCCAGCAACTGCATCAAGATTATAAAGATAAATAAGTAATGTAGTAACACAGAGTGTAATACCATAAATAGTAAAGAAACGTTTTGCCCAGAATTGACCAAACAGCCTATTGGAGCGTTGATCGATATGTGTATAACTAAGATAGTATATTTCCAATGTTAGTAATACTGTTGTTATTAACACAATAAAAATAATGTGCTGCAATGACAAACTTAAAGCAAGTTGCAAAAGTAGTTGGTTAAATATCAAAACAGAGAAAAGTGATGCTGCAAATAAAACATTCACCATATCTTTATAACTAAAATGTTCTGGTTTGCGCAGTAATAGTTTTTCGTATAGTAATTCAACCTCGTGATGGAGTCTATCATTATGTTTTTTATAATGCTTAGGCGGCCGAGGTGCTTGTGGTGTTTTCATGGTTAGTAATATTCTATGATTTGATTACTAAAATTTGGCTTAGGCTGTTTTTGTTGCACTGTAGAATCTTTGGATTTAAGAAGCTGTGAAAGTAATGGTGTTTCTAAAGAAGGTGTTTTCTCTTGTACAGGTGTATTTACCTTGTTATCATCACCAAAGATGTTAAGAAGTCCAGCCATAGGATTAGATGCAGGCTGAGATAAGTGTGATGGGGGAGTTTTTTGTGAGAATGATAGATCTGACTGGTGAGAATCTGTAAAAAGGTTCTTATATAAATCTTGAGACTTCTCATTTAATGCACCACTATTATTTAATGCACCACTATTCTCAGTAAAAGATTGTAAAAGATGAATAGCCTTTTTAATCTGGTTAGGAGAATCAATTGTTGTATCAATAGTGATTTTCATGAGAAGTTAGTCAGAAAAAGAATTAATAAACCTTGTGGCTATTCAAAAATTCTTTGATAATTTCCAAAGATTGCAAGCGATGTTTCTTCAATGGTTAATCCTTTAATATGTGCAATCATTTCAATGGATCGCAGTACCTGTACTGGTTCGTTGCGCTTCTGATCTGGTGATAGCCATGGTGCGTCAGTTTCAGTAAGGAGTTGGCTTAGAGATACTAGTTTTACAAGGGTTTGAAAATTCTGTGCCTTCACAATGTTTGCCGGAATACTAAAAAAGAATCCTGCATCAGCAGCTTCTTTAATCACATGCTTATTTCCTGAAAAACAATGCAGATTCACTTTTTTAAGACGTGATGACTTAAGCATCTGGATACAGTCTGCTTCAGCTTTTCGTGAATGGATAATAATTGGTTTATGAAGTTTCTCTGTAAATTCGATAATGCGTTCAAAATTGGCTTTTTGTTGAACATGGTGTTCCTGATCCCAATGATAATCCATTCCAACTTCGCCAATTCCTACAATCTGATCTTTGTGGTTATTAATGAAATCAAATTCATCATCAAGATCAATAACTCCTTTATGGATTGCTAGCCCTGTTGCATCTGGAGCAATGCCAAGCGCGTCAATTGGATAAATACCTAATGAGCATCTAACAATATCTGAATATTTTTTTGCTATATCAAGCACTTGCTTGTTTGTTGGAGGATTCACACCTGAGCAGATAATATGTTTAACTCCTGCATCACGAGCTCTCTTAATAACAGCATCTAAATCAGGTTGGAATAATTCATGTTCGAGATGACAATGTACATCCACGAGTTTGAGGTCCATAAATTCTGGTGAGAAATGATTATATTTAAGAGTATAGCTAATAGAATCACGTTTGTGAACTATCGCTGGTTTGCTATTGCTTAACTGTGCAAGGTTATCATTATACCAACATCCCTTAAAACTAAGATTAATAAACATACAATCTGATCGAATTTTATGCAAAAAGCACAGATTACTCTTTAGTATCATAATCCAACTTACTTCTCAATTAGCACTGGAGTTCCAATAGGTATGTATCTAAACAATTCACGAGCATCACGATTCAAAAGAGAAATACATCCCCATGTCCAATCTCCTGCCTTTAAGATATCATAATCTAAGAATGAATCATTGTTTTTTGTTGGCAGTCCATGTATGCCAACCTCACCACCAAGCCCTGTATACCAAAGAGAAGCAGGCCACTTACTCCAATGCTTATACTTTTCAGCGTTCACAATAGAATCATACTGTAATTTAGAAATTAGCCCTTCATTAAGACCTCTTTTTGCATCATCCTTATTTGGATATGACAAACCCATAAATACTGTAAACCTACTTTTTCCATTTTTGTTAGTAACACAATAATTACCTTCTGGGGTTTTGTGATCCTTACTTTTTTGTTTAGGAAGCAAAGGCTCATTGCCAAAGACGCATTGGTACTCAGTAAGTAACTTGTCTTCATCATAAAGACGTAATTTATTCTCAGATTTCTTAATTATAATCCTAGGTGACTTAATCTCTTTTTTACCAAACTCTTGTAATATCTTGTCTAAGGATTTCCCTTTATTAGGTGGAAGTTGTACACGTGCATATGGTTTAGGAGATTATAATGGTGTGATATAATTGAATACACTTGGAGGAACAAAACCAGATAATGCACATACTAATGTACCATATAATAATAATCTCTTGTCCATCAAAAACATAAACGCTACAAGTTTATAAAATTAGTGTACCTAAATAATTAAAAGGACAAACATAAGACTTCAGCAAAACAATTACTCAAAAAAAGCCTTTGCTACAATAAGCGGAAAGAGAATGGTTGCGTCGCCAAATACCTTTACTGTTTGTGATTCTGGAAGGATTTTTCCCCATGATACTGCTTCATCAGGACGAGCACCAGCATCAGATCCGTCAAACTCTTGTGAAGTGTTGATATATACTGCGTAGTCAGCTCCGTTTCGAAGCATGTTTGCATTCAGAATATGGTGTTTGATAATACCAGCACCGAGAATAATAAGCCCTGTTTTTGTTGCATCAAGAGTAATGTCATTAAGTTTTTTGATATCTGCAACACTATCAATCTTGAAATTTGGGTTTTTAAATGTAAAAAAGTAAACAATATCTCCTATAGATCCATCAAGAAGCGCAGGACAAAAAACAGGGAGCTGGTTTTTTTGCGCCCAATAATAAATTGATGACTCATTATTAATTGTTCTGCCAAGCCACTCAACAAATCTAGAAGGTGTAATAATCTCACCAGTGCGTTCTTGTTGCTGGTACATACTATCCAGGATTGGAGTAAGGAAATCTTCAAACTGACAATATCGCACATTTGGAACAAGGATATTTCCTATGCGATTAATGCCTTGTTGCCGCAATTCTTTTCCTTGAAGATCAAAATCTCCAAGAAGAAATGGTCCTAGACATTTGATAATATCTTCTTCAACACCTCCTGCTGTTGTCACAATCACATCGACAAGTCTGTGCTTGGCAAGATACATGAAGATATCTCTAAGACCTGAACTTACCATATTAGAGGTGTAACCTAAATAAATAGTACATCCTTTCTTACGCATGGTTTTGATGATCCCAATTGCCTTTGCAAGTTCACTTGCTTGATGCCCTGTTGTTGCATAGGCGTCAACAAGTTTATTCCAATCAATACCTTTATCAAAATCATAGCCTTGGATAAGGGGACAGTTCTGCGGTTCTTTTGAGGCATGCATTGAGTGTTTACGTGCCTGATCTAGATTTATATCCATATAGAAGAGGAGAGATCAGGAGGTTTAAAAAGGATGAGCCCTTTGATATGTTATGAAATATCCTAAACCTCTAATAAAAGGCAGCCATATTGGCATTGTTGCACCATCTGACCAATTTCCTAAAGGAAGATTGCTTCGCACTGCTCATATACTTGCAAAAGCTGGGTTTGTTGTTCATTTTGGTAAACACCTTTTTGAAAAACACGGGTTTTTGCCAGGTACTGATGAGGAACGTGCTAGTGACATAAATAATATGTTTGAAGAGTCCCAAATCGATGCAATTCTGTGCGCCTATGGTGGATCAAATGCAAACAGACTTCTTACACTACTAGATTATGATCTTATCAGATCCCATCCAAAGATCTTTTTGGGAATGAGTGATATTTCAACACTTCTTAATGCTATTCATGCTAAAACAGGGCTTGTTACCTATCATTCACCTAATGCCTGCTCTCTTTTTCCTTATCTTACAAAGAAAAAACGTAAGATTTTTCAAGAAATTGAGGATTTTAATATTCGATATTTCTTTGATGCACTCTATGGAAGAATGAACAGACCTTTTTGTATAAATGCTACAATGTGCAGCCAGATTCTCAAACCAGGAAATGTTAAAGGACATATCTTAGGTGGCGATCTTGAGGCTGTTCATAATCTTCTTGCTTCAGGCATTAAACTTCCGTGGAAAGACTCTATTTTTTTCTGGGAAGAACTTAATGAACCTCCCTGGGAAATTGGACGTATGCTTATGAATTACAAGCTAAGCGGAGTTTTTGATAAGATAAAAGGAATGGTTGTTGGTACACTTTGGAACTGCGAGACAAAGGATGCCACTAGAAGGAATATGGATGTTCAAACAGTTATCTACGATCTGACTAAGGAATATGATTTTCCTATTGTGTTTGGCGCTCCTTTTGGACATCATTGCAAAAATGTTATTTTCCCAATCGGTGGTAGAGGAGAGATAAGAACAGAGTAGAAGAAAGAAGATTTATAAAGCGTGAATAATCACCCACTGCAGGTGGAAAGTTAACAGGGGATGAATAATGATTGTCGGGTTTAATTTCACTAAAATGCTTGTTGAGCGCAAGGAAGGTAGCCAAGGCAAGATTGCTGTTAATAACAATGTTGCTATCAAATCTGTTGAAAAACTCCCTCTACAGTTTGGTAAACGACAAGAAGATGCACTTCGTATGAACTTTGAATTTCAAGCATTGTATGAACCAAAATTAGGCGAGATCTTTTTTGAAGGATATTTAGTATGGCTTGATAATAAAGATGCTATGGAAGCTATGCTTAAGTCTTGGCAAAAGGATAAGAAGCTAGACAAGGTGATTATGAATATAGTTCTAAATAATATCCTTGCAAAGTGCAATGTTGAGGCTATTATACTCTCCCGCGATATTAATCTACCCCCTTCGGTGCCTATGCCAAGGGTTCAGGTTCAAGAAGGAGAACCTACAAAAAAGAAGTAACACGATAACTGCTTATGTTTGCCTTAGTTTTTTAAATGTTTGTCTATTTATGGATAAGATTTAAATTCAAACCAGCGATTTGTGCACTTTATGGAACAAGAAAAAACACAGCCACATGTCAAACTTAAGGTAGCTGAAGCTATTCAAGATGATGTAAATAAAGGCATTGTTCGCATTGACAGCACATTTATGAAAGATATTGGGGTACGTCCAGGAGATATTGTTGAGATTAAAGGAGGATTAACTACAGTTGCTATTGTAGATCGGGCATATCCTGGGGATATTGGACTAAATATCATTCGCATGGATGGACTTACAAGACGTAATGCAAAAACCACAATTAGCGATCAAGTTGGCGTTACTCGTGCAGATGTTAAGGAAGCTAAGAAAGTAACAATTGCTCCTGCTAGAAGTGGTATTGTGATTCGTGCTTCACCTGCAATTTTTAAACAAGGACTTTTGGGACGTGCTGTGGTAAAAGGTGATATTGTGTCACTTGGTGGAACAAGAAGACGTAGAACAACAATGTCCAGCTCACCATTCTTCGACGACGTTTTTAGCATGCTTGATGAAAACCTCATGAACTTCGGATTCGGTGATCTCAAATTTATTGTTGCATTAGTGATGCCAAAGCAAGCAGTGATTATTACTGACGCTACTGAGGTTGTGTTTAATCCTGAGGCTGTAGAAATTGCTGAAGAATCTTCAGTGTTAGAAGTTTCATATGAGGATATTGGCGGGCTTGAAGAAGAGGTTAAAAAGATTAGGGAAATGGTTGAGCTACCTCTTAAACATCCAGAGATATTTGAACGACTTGGAGTAGAGCCACCTAAAGGTGTGTTACTTCACGGCCCTCCTGGAACTGGCAAAACCCTTCTTGCAAAAGCAGTTGCAAACGAAACAAATTCCCATTTCATCTCAATTGCAGGCCCTGAGATCATGAGCAAATTCTATGGAGCATCTGAAGAGAATCTACGCAAAAAATTTGAGGATGCTGAAAAACATGCTCCTGCTATTATATTTATTGATGAAATTGATGCAATTGCAACTAAACGTGAGGAGACACGAGGCGAGGTAGAACGCAGGGTTGTTGCGCAACTACTTGCATTAATGGATGGGTTGAAATCTCGAGGCAAGGTTGTAGTAATTGCTGCTACAAATGTTCCTAATACCCTTGATCCAGCACTGCGAAGACCTGGACGATTTGATCGTGAGCTTGAGATTGGTGTTCCATCAGTTGAAGGAAGACATAATATTCTCAAGATTCATACGAGAAATATGCCATTAGATAAGGATGTTGTTCTTAAGGATATAGCGCGGATTACGCATGGCTTTGTTGGCGCTGATCTTGCCTCACTTGCAAAAGAGGCTGCGATGGTTGTGCTGCGTAGAATTCTTCCTGATTTAAAATATGATTCAGAAGAGGCAATTCCTCAGGAGATTCTCGATAAACTAATTATTCATAAGTCTGATTTTAAAGAGGCACTCAAATTTGTTCGACCTTCTGCTATGCGCGAGGTACTTGTTGAGATCCCTAATATTAAATGGGATTCTGTTGGCGGGCTTGATACTGTTAAACAGGAGCTTAAGGAAGCTGTAGAATGGCCACTTAAACACCCTGATGCATTTAAACGTCTTGGTGTACGCCCACCTAAAGGCATTCTAATGTATGGCCCTCCTGGTACTGGTAAAACACTTCTTGCAAAGGCAGTTGCTAATGAATCTGAGGCTAATTTTATTCTTGTGAATGGTCCTTCGTTACTTTCAAAGTGGGTTGGCGAATCAGAAAAAGCTGTGAGAAAGATCTTTGAAAAAGCTCGCCAAACTTCTCCAACAATTATCTTTTTTGACGAGATTGATAGCCTTGCTCCAAGAAGAGGTGCTACCTCTGATAGCCATGTGACTGAAAGGGTTGTGAATCAGTTACTTTCTGAAATTGATGGCTTAGAGGAACTTCAAGATGTTGTTATTATTGGGGCTACAAATCGTCCTGATATTATTGACACAGCATTACTAAGACCTGGAAGATTTGATCGCATTATTCTTGTCCCAGGACCTGATACGCAGAGCAGAGAAGAGATTCTTGCAGTGCACACTAAAGGCATGCCATTAGACAGTATTAATCTAAAAGAGATTGCAACTCAGTTAGAGGGATATACTGGCGCTGATATCGAATCAATTTGTCGAGAAGCTGCGATTATAGCATTGCGAAAGGATATGCAAACAAAAGAGATTAACAAAACAGATTTCCAAGAAGCAATCAAGCGCGTACCCCCATCTGTTACTAAGGAAATTGAGAAGTCATATGCGCGACTTCAGGACAAGTTTAAAACAGCTCGTGCAAAACAGATGGAAGAAGAAAAACCATCATATTTTGGATGAAAAAAACCTTTGTTTTTTTTTAAATAATGATTAATTTTAATAGTAAACAGATGAACAAAGTTTATCTTTATACGGGGCTGTAGGGTAGCTTGGCCATCCTTCAAGGTTCGGGACCTTGAGACCCTGGTTCGAATCCAGGCAGTCCCATTGACAGATAAGGATGCCACAGATGTGTTAACTAGTCACAGGATATTTGATATCTATTTCTAAACTAACCTTTTGATTATATATTAAATCTAAAGTAATTATTAGTAGGAAGAATTTTCTAATACAGAAATGGTTCCTATAATAAGCGGCACTGGGGTTGAGCGCAGCAGTGCGATCACAGGTGGTGTATGCGAACTTTTGACATGTCAGGATGTCACCAGTGTTTCCACTGGTGGGTAAGCGAAAGCGCATTTCAATTTTTTATTGATG
>CAZQZJ010000027.1:0-14952 GCA_964597775.1 uncultured Methanosarcinales archaeon | reverse complement strand
CCATTTGAGATTAAAAAATACCACTGGGCTCTGCCCAGGTTGGGATTTTTTATTCCCGAATGGAACCGATTGTCCGAACCACCGGTGAGGACACCGAATGGAATGAGTGCATTCAAGCATGTTCACTGCTCCTTTCCGCACGCACCATTTTTTGATTCTTTGATAATAGAGTATTTTGATGCTACGAACTCTGGTTGGCCTTTGTAGTTTTGATAATACCCATCAAATTCAACTACTGATCCACATTTAAGCACAATTTTATCTTTGATTATAACAGGAATAGTTTTGCTTACCTTAAGCAGAGTAAGTTCTCCTTTTTGCGATACTGAATATACCCTGCCTGTTAAGCTATTCTGATCAGCCACACCTAAGTCACTGTTTTCTCTTGTAGTTTTTTCTCCAACATACTGCGAACTTAAATAGAGAAGTGGTAATCCTATTATTAGCAGCACAAGTGCAATAATCCTGAGTCTTGATTCCTCCATACAATTCTGTGTTGCATCTATCTTAAACAATCTATCCTAGCGAAAATAGAAATACTATTATACCCAATGAATAATATTCGCATTCTTTAGAGGATTTACAATGATCACGCCACATACTCGAAAACATCCCACAATCTTTGAACAAATTATTGGGTGGCTGCTTATTATCTTAGGAGTTTTAGGATTTGTTATTCCATTTCTTCCAGGATGGCTCCTTATTATAGCTGGACTTGTACTTATTGGTCATCGCAAAAGTATTCATAGTCTGCGCCTGAAATGTTCTCAATACTACAAAAAGTTTAGGAAAAAAGATAAATAGTAACAAAATGCCAATTTTGCAGTTCTGTTAATTGATAGTGTTGAATGTCATTTTGTATATAATTTTCTATCAAGGTATGCTACGTTTATAGGATTTCTATTCAGAATCTTTATAGTCTGTTTGATTTCATGTTTTGTTTTAGGAAGTTCACGGACATAATCTGTTAGCCTACCATCATACTTTATAAGGGGGTTCTGCATCATACTACTTTTCTGCATCATGCTATTTGAAAGACTAATCGCAGACATGTCAATATCCTTATCAGGAATAACCTTTTCCATTTGTTTAGATATGTGTTGTAAATCATCACGATATAAAGAAACAAGCCCTGGCAGATCTAGAAGTCGAGTATCCCATCTTTTTTCAACACTATTACCAATTCCTTCTGAAAATCGCATATTTGCATACCCAATTGCCACAGCTATTGGAAGTACACCGTAAACTCCTGTATACGCACTGGTTATATAGCAAATGGCAACTGTTCCTAAACACAGACCCATACTAAAACTTATTCCTGACATCTTGAAATATTCTTGTAAAAATGCAAATGATGTATTACCCGAACCATACTGTAAAAGCTCATAGACATCGGATTGATTCTTTACAACACGTTTTTTTGTTTGTGAGTCTATAATTGCCAGATCCACAAGGACTTCTAATTGGTGATCTGCTATACGATACAGATAGATTTGTTTTCGAACAATCTCATTTTGTCTACGTGGAGAATCAATAGTTTCCAAAGATACTGAATTATCTTTTTGTGGAAATGGTATAATCTTTGAATCCATAATCAGTGAATAGGTGAACACATATTAATACTTTCGATACAAGCAAGTTTTGCGCAAGCAAAAATTCTGCGAAAGACAAATAAAGCTCATCTCATGTCCTTGTGCAATGCCTCCTAGAAGATTTGAATCACCTTCCTCTATCAATACATTCAAGCAATGTCCAAGAAAATACTATTATCGCTATATTGAGAAGCTTCCGTCACAACCATCTATTGCCACTACACGAGGTAGGATTGTTCACTCTGTTCTTGAGAAAATATTTGATGTAGGGACGCAAGGTGTGGACAAGGGTAATTGTCGAGAATTTTTTCGTGCTAAAATCCAAGATCTTCTTGTTTATTATTGGAATAAGAGTAGACAGGATTTTATTGATATGAAAACACCAGCAGAACTGGAACGAATCACATTCCAAGAAACCATGCTTATGCTGCTTCACTGGGCAGATTATTTTTCTTCGAAACTTATTCAACATCCAGATGAGTTTAGAATAGCGCTCAAAGAACACACGCCAGAAAGAGAGTCGCAGTTCAAGTCAGAGGAACTCTTTGTTCAAGGTTTTATCGATGCTGTTGAGAACATCAGTGGCAAGATTCGTGTTATGGACTACAAAACCTCAAAAAAAGATGATATAACTGATGAATACAGGCTTCAGCTTGCAATCTATGCCTTGCTTTACAAAGAAAAACACAGCAAAGCACCTGATAGTGTAGGTATTTATTTTCTTAAAGACACCTCGCATACAGAAATAAGCGTGCCAGTAGATCAAGAACTAATGGATCTTGCACGACTTGAGATTGAGCTTTTGCATATGCAAACCGTAAACAATAATATTATACACTACCCAAAAAAACCAGGACCTTTGTGCAAATGGTCAAGCGGGCAGTGTGATTATTATGATACCTGTTTCTCCAAGAGCCAGTCCTAACTCAGCAGCCAGGCTTTTGAAACAGCCTAACATTTAACATGAAAGGAGACTGTTATACCAGCACCCTGGAAAATATCACTCCTTCATGTCAGAGCATCGGGGTATGACCCAATTTGAGAAATCAATGCAGGCTATGACGGAGTCTACCTGGATATTATTGATGCCTATTAGTATTATGAAGAACAAGGCGAACCTGATGCTAGGCAAAAGATGATTGACTGGGTAAAGAAGATATCAGACCATGCAAAGGCACGCAAATCTGATTTTCTGATAATCCCCCAAAATTCTCCAGAGCTTGTTGATACGCCTGAATATCTTGCAGCAATTGAAGGTTTAGGAAAGGAATCTATATGGTATGAGTCTGAGGACAAGATAGACCCTGCGGCAACAAATAGCGCAATTGCTTTCATTGACAAGGTGATAGCTGCTGGAAAGTTTGTCCTCACTATTGATTATCAGGTTAACACAAGCAAAAGATGTGAATTTATTTCAGCAGCGCGTTTGCATGGATTTGTTCAGAGAGTTGTACCAGTAGCTCTTGATGTTGTTGAAGATTACCCTACTTGCTGAACCTAGGAACAGATTGTGCATGCCATCCTAGAATTTAGATGTGCGGGAAGGGGGTTGCATTAAGGAGGTAATAGGACTCAGCATGCCAGGGGTTTCTATACTTTTATATAAGTGAAAGTATGCATTAGTAATGCATAGAAGTATATATTAATAAAATCCAATAATGTGCAGTAGTAATATATAGATAGAAAGGTTTAAAAAGGAAGAGGGATTCTAACGGTTATGCTTCCCAAAGAAACAATTGAAAGAGCAGTTATGTCGCAAAAGGATGCCGCCCCAAGAGAAGAGAGAATAATAAATAGGGAGTTAGGAGGCAAGATAAAGCTTCAGAACAAATTCGCTGTAATAATCTCTGGGATTAGGAGAAGCGGAAAGAGTACTTTAATGAAGAGCATTGCACAGAATGTTAAGTTATACTATTATGTTAGTTTTGAGGATCCTCGCCTGTCTGGATTTGATTTAACTGACTTTGAAAGATTGGAAGAAATCTTTCAAAAGGTTTATGGAGAAACAGACTACTATTTCTTTGATGAGATCCAGCTTGTGGATAGATGGGAGTTTTATGTAAGAAAATTGTTAGACCAGAGCAAGTTTGTGGTGATAACCGGCTCTAACGCATCTTTATTAAGCAAAGAGCTTGGAACAAAATTAACAGGCAGAAATCTAAGGTATGAACTTTTTCCATTTTCTTATAAAGAGTTTCTGTCTTTCTCAAATAAGAAACAAGGATTAGCGAGCTTTAAAGAGTATCTTGTAAATGGCGGGTTTCCGGAATATCTCCTCCTAACTGATCCAAAAATATTGCAGAACTTGGTGGCAGACTCCTTATTTAGGGATATTGCAATAAGGCATAAAATAAGGAACGTGAAGCAATTAAACGAACTGGCAGTTTTCTTGATAAGCAATGTCTCGAAAGAATTCTCTTACAACAATCTTAGAAAGATGTTTAACTTTGGCTCTACAAATAGCGTCTCAAAGCTTATCTCTTTTTTAGACGAGAGCTACCTTTTATTCAGCCTGCCAAGATTTGATTATTCTCTAAGAAAACAGATTGTGAATCCCAAGAAAATCTATGCAATTGATAATGGTTTAATAGTTCACAATAGCAGGACATTTTCAGATGACTTTGGAAAACTTCTCGAGAATGCCGTGTTTATCTGCCTAAAATCGAATCAAAAGGGATTATTCTATTTCAAGAATGATGGAGAGTGTGACTTTATTGTGAGGACCGGCTCAAAGATCACCGAGGCATACCAAGTTTGTTACGTGCTAGATGATTTTAATAGAGAAAGGGAAATCAACGGATTAATAGAAGCATTGAAGAGATTTGACTTAAAAGAAGGGGTAATCATAACCTTGGAACAAGAGGATGAGTTAAGAATCGAAGGTAAGAGGGTACTTATCAAGCCTGCATGGAAGTGGCTTTTGGAGGATAAGACTATCAAGTAGACATAGAGGACGCTGGAAAAGTGGGGTGTTGCATAATGTGTGAATTTCTACTATGATCTTCTTTGAGCATATTTTCTTAATAGTTCATATGTCCAAAACTTTTGTGCTATCCAAGCATCTTCAACTAGCTGCAGTTCCCAAATCTCCAGAGGCTTAGTAGGGCGTCCCATCTTCTTCCCCAATTCAGGAACCAGCCCTGTGGACTGATAAGACGCCCAGATCTGATTAACCCTCCGCACAGAAACGTGAGCTATCTTCCGCACTTGGTACGTTGTCCATCCATCATTCTTACGTCGAATAGTCTCCATAAGCTTTCCCCTGGTGAGTTTCATAACCCAATCTAACTCACCGTAGGGAAATACTTTCGGGATAACACATCTCAGGTGAGTTTCACAATCTTTATAAGTTATGATCGTCTGAAAATGGTGTAATGGTGTCTAAGTATGTCACAACAAAGGATATTCCTGTTTCTCCAAATATTATTGGGCAGGTTATTGGGCAAGAAGAGGCTGTAGAGGTTGTTAAGAAAGCAGCACAACAGCGACGACACGTGCTTCTTATTGGAGACCCTGGCACTGGGAAATGTGTTGGTCAGGATACTAGTATTATCACAGATCGTGGGCCGATCAAGGCTTGTGACCTATTTGAAATGCAGGCTGGTGAAGTCAATGCAAAGGATGATGGACTCTATGCAAGACCAATTGGGATGTTGCAGGTTGCCAGTATTGAATTGTCTGGTAAGGTTGGCTGGAAAAAAGTAACATGCATGTATAAAGGTGGGAAAAAATTACTTCATCGAATCACCCTACGTTCTGGAATCAAATTTGAAGTCAGTGGTGATCATCCTCTTCTTACTATCTTCGATGGAAAACCGGTTTTTATTGATTCGCATGATCTTGCCTGTGGAATGCCTATTGGAGTTGTTCGAAATATTCCGTGGCAGCGATCAAATGCGCTACTTATTGATTTAATAGGATTCATCAGAATTGGAGAAAAATTTTCAGTTAAAAGATCAAATGGTGTTACATCGACTCCTATAACGATTCCTCGAGTGATATCTCTTCAACTGGCTTATTTTCTAGGGCTTTACATTGCTAAAGGACGATGGCAAGGAAATATGGTGATTTCGAATCAGAGCACAAAGCTCCAAGAAAAGGTGAAACGTGTTCTTATAGAGGAATTCTCCTATCCAGAACAGCTCATCAAAATGACAAAGGATGCTGTTATTGTTAAGAAATCTACTGCCCTCATCACCTTTCTTCATCAAGCCTTTCAGATACCTCTTGAAACAACACAGCAATCCTCTTTGAAATGTGTTCCGAACATCTTGTATACAGCAACACCTGAAGTAATTGGATCGTTCTTGAGCGGATATATCGATGGGGATGGATATGTTACTAGAAAGCATGGGATTGCATGCGTTTCAAAAAGCAAAGAACTTGTAAAAGGGATTTCCTTGCTCCTTCTTGGTCTTGGAGTTCGCACCAGAATTAAAGAAGTCAAAAAAAGAGCCACCAACTTAGAACAGCCTCTTACAACCTATTATTCAATCCAAATTCCTGACAGCAAAATGGGTAGAAAGATCGCAACCTATCTCCAACTTGAAGTAGATTATAAAAAGAACTCACTAATTGATTTCGTCTCAAAAAAAGCAAATACCAATGTGGATGTTATTCCATCTGTTGAACATCATCTCTACAAATGGAAAAGGGAACTAGGAGCACATTATAAAGATCTTGGAATCAGGCATGTGACTCTGCGACGCGCTGTCAGGGGTGAGCGTGGCCTTTCCCAAGAATATGCCTCATTTTTATATGAGAAACTGCTGTGCTTTGCCCCCTTAGAAATATCCCCAACCCAATCTCAATTGCAGACTCTTATTCATGGAGATCTGTTTTGGGATCGTCTTGATACTATCGAGATTGTTGAGAAGACTGTATATGACTTCCAAGTACAAGGAACTCATAACTTTGTCATCGAGCAAGGCGTTGTGGTGCATAATTCCATGCTTGGACTCGCACTAGCAGAACTTCTCCCAAAAGAAAAACTCTTGGATACTGTCTCATTTCAAAACCCAAATGATGAAAACCAGCCGCTTATTCGAACAGTTCCAGCAGGCCAAGGTCGAGAACTTGTTGCCAATGCTAATCTTCAATCATTGGGTATGTTTCGCAACCAGAATTTTATCATACTCGTGCTTGCCATTATAGCTATGGTAACGCCTTGGTGGGCACGTACCTATTACAAATCAGATATTATGTTCACTGCATTCTTTTTAGGTGGCATGATTTTTTTGGCAGCTTTTGCAGTTATGATTTCAGTAAATAAAAGAGTAGGCGGAACACGGTTCTCAGTGCCAAAACTCATTGTTGATAATTACAAGCGAAAAACAGCACCATTCCACGACGCAACAGGAGCACATGCAGGAGCACTACTTGGAGATGTTTTGCATGATCCTTTTCAATGCATTCCAGGTAATGAATTAGTTATTCTTTCAAATGGAAAGCCAACACCTATTGCTGATCTTGTAGAGCCTCTTTTTGTGGGTGAGGGCGAATACGAGCTTGAAGATTCTGAACAATTTGAATTACTTGCAGCAATGCCACAAGGTTATGGATATACACCTGCAACTGTGAAGTCAGTGTTTCGACGCAAATTTAATGGAGATCTTATCACGATTAAGAACAGACGAGGCTATACAATCCGCGTGACACCTAAGCATCCAATCGCTGTTTTTACACCTTCTGGAACTATTGATTTTGTTCCTGCAGGATCTATTGAATCTGGTATGATTAGCATTGTGCCTAACAAGCTGCCAATCACTGTCCAAGGCAGACTCTCTTCCTCTTTTATCAAGTTTCTTGCAGAGGTTCTTTCTGATGGATCAATTCGTGATAAGTCTATTACATTCAAAGTCAGAACTCCTTGGAAGGCAGCATTGTTTGAATCCTCAATACGTAGTCAAGGAATTAAACCAAAAACCATTCGGCGCGGAAAAGATATTGAGATTTATGCTCACTCTGCAAAGCTGGTTCATGAATTACGCGCATTGGGAATTGTACAGCACAAGCGCAAGTCTGTTCCATCAATTCTTTTTAGTTTGCCACGTGATCAAATCATGGAATTTCTTTCTCGTTATATTTCAATCGATGGATATGTAGGAACCAAAGGACAGTTTGAAGTGCTTTCCAAAGAAATGATTCCTGATCTGTGTGCATTGCTTCTTAAGATAGGCGTGCAAGCAAAGATGCGTCCGCGTGTAGATACTGGTTTTGGAAAAGAGCAAGGAACTATTCAGCCAAGATTGATTTTTGGAGATTTTGAGTTTGCCAAGACCTATGCAACCCTCACTGTCAATCCTAGACACAAAAGAAATCTTGGTCTGTATCTTGAAAAAACAGCTTTTCATCATGTGTCTTTTGATGATGTGATTCCTATCTCTTTTGACCTGCTTGAGCGCATTCGTGCTAAGACTGGCTTGAGCAAGACTAAGGTGCACAAAGCATACTATGCACTTAATTCATTAGTTGGAACACATCATGCTCCAACAAGAAGTCTCTTGCGGCAGATCACAGAGCAATTCCTAAGTGTAACTAATGGCTTTGATCTCTTTAAATTACGTGATGTTGCGCAAGGAACCTTTTCTTATGATGAGATTATTCACGTTGGCAAAGAGTCGTACTCAGGATATGTTTATAATCTCAAAACAAGTACTGGAACCTATCTTGTTTCACAGGTTTTGACACATAACTCAGGTGGACTTGGTACTCCAGCACACGAGCGTGTTGTAGCAGGTATGATCCACAAGGCAAATATGGGTGTTTTGTTTATTGATGAGATTGCAACTCTTGCGCCATATACTCAGCAGGAGTTGCTCACTGCCTTGCAAGAGGGTAAGTTTCCTATTACAGGGCAATCAGAGAGATCAGCAGGAGCAATGGTGCGTACAGAACCAGTGCCATGTAACTTCATTCTCGTTGCTGCAGGAAATCTTGAAACTATCAAAAACATGCATCCAGCACTGCGTAGCCGCATACGAGGGTATGGATACGAAGTCTATATGAAAGACACTATCAAAGACACACCAGAAAATCAAGAACGCATAGCAATCTTTGTAGCACAAGAAGTAGTCAAAGATAAAAAGATTCCACACTTTGATCGCAACGCAGTCAATGAAATCATCCAAGAAGCCAAACGTATGGCAAATCGAAAAGGTCATCTCACCATGCGCTTTCGAGAACTTGGAGGGCTTATCCGCGCAGCAGGAGATCTTGCTGTAGAGGATAAATCAAATACTGTTAGCGCTTCTCATATCAAGCGAGCAAAGCGTATTGCACGCACTCTTGAAAAGCAACTAGCAGATCAATATATTGAACGTAAAAAAGAGTATGATATTATTATCACTTCAGGAAAACGCATTGGTAGGGTTAACGGGCTTGCAGTGATTGGCACAGATGTGTCCCATTCAGGTATTATTCTGCCTATAGAATCTGAAGTCACACCAGGTGGTAAAGAGCGAGAAATTATTGCCACAGGAAAACTTGGAGAAATAGCAAAAGAGGCAATCAAGAATGTCTCAGCTATTATCAAGAAATACTTTGGCGAAGATATCAAAGAAACCCATGATATCTATGTCCAGTTCTTGCAAACCTATGAAGGTGTTGAAGGAGATTCAGCATCTATAGCAGTAGCCACATCTATTATCTCAGCGCTTAAAAAGATTCCAATTAAACAAAACTATGCTATGACAGGATCATTATCAGTTCGTGGAGAAGTCCTGCCTGTTGGCGGAGTTTCATCAAAAGTAGAGGCAGCAATTGATGCAGGGATAAGTCATGTTATTGTACCAAAATCAAATGGAGAAGACATTGTTATAGAGCCAAAAAAACTCTCTAAAATCAAGCTTATCCAGGTGGAAACTATAGAAGAGGTGCTTTCTGAAGTAATGGACTGGAAAGGAAAGGAAGCTATTCTAAAGAAGATAAAGACTTGGAAAAAGTGAATTCAACGAGTGTGTGGCAAAATTTCGTCAGAAAAGTAATTTTTAGTGGCTCGTCATTCAATTAGGCGAACAAGGTGAGCAATCAAGAACAATCATCAAGGGGGACATTTCGTCGTTTCGTTAGTTAGTAGTTATGGGGTGGGCGTTGAGTATAATTATAAAATGGAAAAATTTATAAACAAGTGGAAATATATACTTCCAAATGGAAAGAAAATTAACCATATTAAAACCATTCTTTGAAGACCCAAATAGGAAGTTTAGTATTAGAGAGCTTTCTAGAATCATAAAAATAAACCACACAACTGTTAGGCAATATCTTAATAAACTTGTTAAAGAAGATTTTCTATCTTCAAAAAAAGAAGGTCTGTATTCTTTTTATCAATTGATTTTATCAAAAAAAGCACTAAATTTAAAGTTGTATTATAATTTAGAAAAAATTAGAAATTCCAATCTTATTGAGGATTTAGAGAAGGCATACGATTTACCAGTCATTGTTTTATTCGGAAGTTATGCTTTGGCTAGAGATGATACTAGTAGTGATATGGATATTTGTTTGATTTCTAATGTTGATAAAGAGTTTCAAATTGAGAAATATGAAAAAGGTTTAAATAGAAAGATAAGTTTGCATAAGTTTAGCAAAAATTCATGGGATAAAGCGAAAAAATCAAATCCTAACCTAGTAAACAATATCTGCAATGGAATCGTGTTGTCAGGTGAATTTGTGATCTTATGAATTTTGAGAATAGTTTGATTAATGGAAAAGCGAAAAAAATCATGCCAAACAAGATTAGGGCTTCAAGTATCCTTAAATCTTCAATCCAAGCTATTGAAACTGCAAAGATGATCCAGTTAAAGCAAAATACTCTAAAATCAATTTTAAGGGAACTTTATGAAGGACTAAGGGAATATTGCGAGGCAATAGGTTATTTAAGAGGATATAAATTTCTTGATCATGAATCAATAGGTTATTTTTTGAGAGACATCCTAAAAGAACAATCAGCGTCTATGAAATTTGACAGATATAGAAAGTTAAGGAACGGAATAAACTACTATGGCGAAGATGTTGATATTGAAACTGTGAAAGAAGCGATTATAGAAATTCCTAAACTCATTAAAGAATTAGAAAAATTTTCTAAGGATTAGTCATTTGTATTTTTATCTCCATTTCAGCATTTCATTATAGAATGCTTCAGCCTGTTTTTTATCAAAATCATCTGAGTCTACTATACATCGGGTTTCTACAAAGTTTTTATCTTCATAAAAGCACCTTTTTAAGAAAACATCCTGTGTAACTTTTTGGGTTTTTGGCTATCTCCTCAGGTGATCCAATAGCAACAATCTCTCCGCCATCATCACCACCTTGGGGTCCTAGATCAATAATGTAATCAGCAGTCTTAATCACATCAAGATTATGTTCAATTACTACAACTGTATTTTGTTTTTCCACTAATCTATCCAGCACACTCAAAAGCTTTTTTACATCCTCAAAATGGAGTCCTGTTGTTGGCTCATCTAAGATGTAAAGTGTATGGCCTGTATCTTTTTTTGATAGTTCACGTGTTAGCTTAATACGCTGTGCTTCTCCTCCAGAAAGCGTAGTTGAGGATTGGCCAACATGGATATAGCCAAGACCAACATCCTGCAGTGTTTGTAGCTTGCGTTGAATACTTGGCACATGCTCAAAAAATGAATAAGCTTCATCAACAGTCATGTTAAGCACATTACTAATATTCCTTCCCTTGTAATATACTTGTAATGTCTCAGTATTGTATCTTGCGCCTTTGCAATGTTCACATTCAACATAAACATCAGGTAAAAAATTCATCTCAATCCTAATTAGTCCATCACCTTCGCATGCCTCGCATCTTCCGCCTTTTACATTAAAAGAAAACCTCCCTTCTTTATATCCACGCACTCTTGCCTCTTTTGTCATGGCAAAGAGTTTGCGGATTTCATCAAAAAGTTTGGTATATGTTGCTGGATTTGAACGTGGGGTGCGTCCAATTGGGGACTGATCAATCACAATAACCTTGTCAATTGGATCATCTAGGATAACTGATTTGTGATTTCCAGGACGCTCTTTTGAATGATACAATTTCTTTGCTATTGCTTTGTATAGCACCTCATGTACAAGTGTTGATTTGCCAGATCCAGAAACCCCAGTAATTGCTGTAAGTGTATTAAGAGGGATCTGTACATCAATGTGCTTTAGATTATTTTCCCATGCATCCTTGATTTTTATATACTTTGTGGATAGTCTTCTTTTTTTTGGAATTGGAATACAGCATTTTCTGGATAAGTATTTGCCAGTTAATGATTCCTGGTTTTGTGTGATCTCTTGAGGTGTTCCACATGCAACAATCTTGCCACCATGGATTCCAGCACCAGGTCCAATATCAATTACATAATCAGCTGCCTTAATCGTATCCTCATCATGCTCAACAACAAGTACAGTATTACCTAAATCACGAAGTCGATGTAATGTATTAATCAGCTTTGCATTGTCACGTTGGTGTAGGCCAATTGATGGCTCATCAAGAATATATAGCACACCCATTAATTGCGAACCAATTTGAGTAGCAAGTCTAATCCTTTGAGCCTCGCCGCCAGACAATGTGCCAGCAGCTCTGCTAAGTGTCAAATATCCAAGTCCTACATTGCACAAAAACTCAAGTCTTGCACTAATCTCTTTTAATACCTGATGCGCAATATGTTCTTGTTTTTGAGTTAGCTTGAGGATTTTAAAAAAGTTCTGTGTATCCTTAATCGATAAATTAGTCACGTCAATAATTGATTTGCTATCAATTAGCACTGACAACACCTTTTGTTTTAAGCGCTTGCCATGGCAGATAGGGCATGGTGATGTCAGCATGAATTTCTCAAGCTCATTTCTTCTATACTCAGATTCAGTCTTATGATATAAACGCTGCAATTGTGGAATAACCCCTTCCCAGCCACCTTGATGTTCAAATCTTGCTGTAGCATCTTTTGATTTGTACTGGTAATGGATTGCGTCTGTTGATCCAAATAATAATACATGCGTGTGTTCTTTTTTTAAATCCTTAAGTGGTGTTAACACTGAAAAACCAGTATGTTTAGCTACACTTGCTAACTGCTGGCCACGCCAACCATCTATATGATTATTATACGCAACAATTGCACCTTCAGCAATGCACTTTGATTTATCAGGAATAATCAAATCAGGATCAAATTCCATCTTTACACCAAGTCCATGACACGTCTCGCATGCTCCAAAAGGAGAATTAAAAGAAAACATGCGTGGCTCAATATCCTCAAAACTAATATCGCATGATGGACATGATGCATGGCTTGAAAAAAGCATATCCTTGCCTTGATCCTCGACAATGACAAATCCATTGGCAAGTTTAAGAGCCTGTTCAATACTGTCTTGCAATCTTGATCTAGCATCCTTATCAGGGTTAGTAGGGATTAATATTTTGTCAACTACTGCTTCAATATCATGTTTCTCATACCGCTTGAGAAGTACTTTTTCATCAGTAGTGTGGGCAGTACCATCAATACGAACTTTGCTAAAACCTTGTTTTTGTAGATTTTCAATCTCTTTTTCATACGTGCCTTTTTTTTGGCGTATTACTGGTGCAAGAATCTGAATCCTGCATCCTTTCTTGTGTTCAATTAGCCTATTAACAATCATATCTGGTGTCTGAGGTTCAATAGGTACATGGCACTTGTAGCAATGCATTATCCCAATGCGTGCAAATAAGAGTCTTAGGTAATCATAGATCTCAGTTACTGTGCCAACAGTAGATCGTGGGTTCTTAGAAGTTGTTTTTTGTTCAATTGAGATTGCTGGTGAAAGCCCATCAATAGAGTCAACATCAGGCTTGTGCATCACACCTAGGAATTGACGCGCATATGCTGAAAGAGATTCAACATATCTGCGTTGTCCTTCAGCATAGATTGTGTCAAATGCTAATGTGGATTTGCCAGATCCAGAAAGACCCGTGATTACCACAAACCTATCCCTCGGAATTGTTACATCAATATTCTTAAGATTATGCTCACGAGCTCCTTTAATGATAATGTCTTTGATAGGCATATTCTTGGCGACAATGATACTGTATAAATAGCTTGTGGATAGGTGACTAGTGGGACAGAATTATAACCACACTTGATTAGCATTCCTGCATATAATCTATGACTACACCAATTGAGAACTTTGAATAACCTCTCGCTGCGCTCTGGATTGTCAAAGTTCTCGCTCTTTAATAGCTGTTGTTAATTGCCAGTCTCTACTTTTTGATGTTTTTAGCGTATCCAATGCGTCTTCAGCTTTGATTAAGTAAGCGTCACTAAGATTATCGCTTGGTTCAACAAGTTCTATTCCTTTCTTTTGTTGCATACACCATTTTATTTGATCCATTTTATTACTCTCCTGACAAATCCTTCTGCGTCTTTGATTATGATGTGATTTTCTATAATCTCTTTGAGAAGGATGTAGTTACGTATTTCTTTTTCAAAAATATTCATTGGATAGCTCTTGATGTTAATATTGAGTCCGTATTTATTTCCTGTTTCTTTGATTTTCTTCTCGTCGAATTTTCCTACAATAAATATGTCAAGATCTGAATCCTCTTTTTGTATTCCCTTGGCATAACTGCCAAATACAATGACTATTCCTTGCAGGTATTCCTCTGTTTTTTCAATGACTTCTTTGACTATGTGATTCTTTTCCAGGAACTCTATTCTTTTGTATTGCTCTGTTAAAAGAAAGAATTCTCTTGATAAAACTGTTTTTTTTATTGAATATGCCTTGATCTTGCCTTTAGTTTTTGATTCCAAGATACCTTTCTTTTCAAGTTTGGCCAGCGTTACAAGAGCAGTCCTTGAGCTTACTTTAATGAGTTTTTCGACTTCTCTGATGTAGTATTCTTTTTCATAGTTTTTGGTGAATAAGCTAAGTATTTTCAAATCGATATCGTTTACTTTAATAACCATATGAGTATAAAAGTAAACAGTTGTTGATAAACGTTCTGGTTATAGATATCAAACAGCGAGAGAATGTATAATATTGGACATTTACTGATAAAGAAGTAGACTGTGTTTCTGCTTGTATCTGCAGTTTGGTTTGTTCCAACCAATAATTCAAAGTCGCTTGTGCCAACTGCAACATTTCAAGTATTTCTCTTTTTATAGCTAACATCATTTGTCAAAAGTTCGCACCCACCACCTAATGATCGCGCTGCTGCCTCTCAACACCAATGACATGCTCGTCCTGCTGGACTCTGGATGCTCACAAGCGAACTGTTGACTCCAGAATGGAACAGGTGTCCTAACCACAGGTGAGGACACCGAATGGAATGAGTGCATTCAAGTACTGTTTTTTTGCCAGTTCGTTGCTTTCCTTCTTTAGTAACCCTTCTTGCAAGTAC
>CAZQZJ010000026.1:0-15316 GCA_964597775.1 uncultured Methanosarcinales archaeon | reverse complement strand
CAAATCACTTTAACCTTGGAAAAATATCCCATAATTAAAGTGATTTGATATAATTCTTGGTATCTTACAACAAAAGCAAGAGGATTCTGCAGTACCATAACAAACAATACTGCTTGAGGAAAAATATCTATCCAGTTAGGATTTTTAGGCATTAAGAACTGCTCTTAATCCAATTATCCCAACCACTATAACTACTATCACAAACAAGACCATCATTGTGGTAGATACAATACTATCTTGTCTAAACACAGGCACTGCAAGTTCCGAAACAATCCAGCTACTTGCAGCATCCCTAAAACGGATAGTCACAAACTCTTCTTGAGGATAAAGAATAAGATTCTTTTGTTCAAATGCACCAAGCACGCCACTTTGATTAGATCCAAGCACTTCATACCACACCACTGAATCTGCTGGATTTATCACAGCCAAAACACCACCTCCTAAATCATCCAACACAAGTTGTGGAGGAGAAACTGCAAATTGAAGAGCAAGACTACATGGTACAACAAACCAAATGACAAGAAACCACAGCGCTGCTCTCATTCTGAAGCTACACCTCGCAACACCAATGCACCTTGATATAAACCTGCAGCCTGTGGAACTGGAACCAGAAGATCAACAACTAATGCATACCTCTGTGTTGGACCAAGCCCAATCTGCAAAAACTGATCCTTTGCAAGAGAATAAGAACCATCACTACTGTGGATCAGAAGACTACTTGCTGGAATAGAACTACCTGAACCAAGAAGAGAGGTTGCAGCAACCTCCACATCTATTGGCACATTCCCAATATTATGCACCACAGGACGAAGAACAGACACTGCCATTTTGCCAGGCTTAACCATGCCAAACCCAAGGGTGCGATTCTCAATCTCATAGGCAATAACAGGCTTAATCACAATCTGCCTTGTCTGCATTACCACCTGCTCTGCATTAGAAGGAGTTACTTGAAGCGATACATTATACACACCAGGAGCAAGAGAAAACGGAATCTCAAGATCACCATGATACAACGAATTATTTATGTATGATGCATAGGACTTTCCAAAGAATAAAAATGTTACATTAAGGTTAGCTCCAGAAACATTTGCCTCAAGATGCACTACTCTTGTCTTTCCAGGAATTGGCATTAGTGAAGTATTTGCACTCTCACCAGCAATCTTGAATCCATAAATCTGCACGTAATCAGCAACCACAACCACTTCAACAAGAACCTGTTCAGAAAAAAACTTGTATAAATTAGGCAGCTGCTCTACAAAATCCTGCGAATTATTCCCACTCTGCAAAACACGCACCAATCCAAACCCTTCATGCACAGGCAATGCAGGTGTCCTACTAAACAGGTTTGGATTTGCAGGACTACCCCAACCAACAGCATCAATCACCATACTTGCATTCATCAATGCTACACCTGCATTTGTATTACCCAAAGTCATTGTTGCCTCAAGATCTGCCAGAGGCCATGAGAGATTATCTCGCGAATTATTCCAACCAAGATCTGCAAGCAGAAATCTTGAACCTGCTGGAATCATAATATCTGAAAAAACTACATCCTGCATAGAAGATGAGGTTGCAAGAACAAACCCAGAGAGATTAATTGATGTATTACCACTATTCTTAAACTCAACAAACTCGCCACCAGACTCTGAACCTACAGGATCATAAAGCACTTGAGTGATTTGTACTTGCGCAAGAGCTTGAGTAATGAGAACGACGCACGTCACTAATACAATCCAAGAGCTGTGTGCCATGATAATCTAGAGCATGTTTGGATTAAGAATGGTTTCTTAGATAATATTGAAAAAATGATTCTTATGACAGAAAACCTTACTAAAAAGACAGGTTGTTTCCAATACTTATGCTACTTTTTTGTTATTTATTAGCATCATTACAGAAGAATATGAAAAGAAAAAAAGAAAAAGAAGAACTAGTCAGCACGAGGTTTTGAAAATTTCACAATCAATGTGATAATCAAAACCACGACAACAAGAACCACCAGACCAAGCAATGCTACATATGCATTGTTTGATACAAAACCTGACAAAGCAGGCTGAGTTGTTCTTACCTTTGGCACTACAGGTTGCTGTTGAGCAGCAGCAATCTGAGCTTGGAGCTCTGCAATACGAGACTCAAGCTCTACTTGTTTTGCTGCATCAGCAGAGGCTGCATCATTGTTTGTTGATTCTGTTGTGGTAGCTGTTGTTTGCGCATTACAATCAGGAACAGTAACCTCAACAGAGCCTTCATCAGATTGTGCAGTGTCATCAAAGAATGTACGCACATTGATCTTATACGTACCAGACTTCACACCATCAGCAATCTTTTCAGTAAAGGTGTCGCTGCGTGAATCATCTTGCGTAAGTCTAAGCCCAGTGATACGATCCTTGAGCTTAAGCTCATCTGAAACAAGCTCAATTGCTGCCTTATTCTCATCGCGCTTTCCAACATTGCTAACTGTTGTACTAACTCGCACTGTGCGGGAACTAGAACAGTCAAGAACAGTAGGTGAAACTGAGACTCGACGAAGCGTGAGATCATGCGATTTGCGCTGGACTCGAAGATCGATTGTGTTAAACTCGCCCATTAAGGCGCCGTTTTCATCACGACCAAAGGTCTTGATCTCAAGTTTAAAGGTGCCATCTCTAACATCATCATCAACATTAAATGAGAAGGATTCTTCCTGCTCTTCATCAGATGAGATGTCATTGATGTCTACATTGTCGTTTTCACTAAACTCACGATCATTGATCTCATATTCGAGGTTAGTGTCTCGAATATCCAGATCTTCTCGTTCAACAGTGGAGTATCTATTTTTGATATTGACGCGTAGATCAATAGTATCTCCTGGACGAATGTTGTCTACATTTCCCCTATCAGAAAGGGATTTACATCGATCATTTACACAGATATTAATATCCTTGATCTCAAGGAAGTTTCTGCGTTGAAGTTCTAAACTTCCTACGCCAATCTGTGTGGATCCAGAGCTTGCTCCTGTTCCTGCAAAGGAGAGATCAGCAACAGCAAAAGATTTTTCCCGAAAATTGCTGTCAACTGCGTCGAGCTTATCTGGAACACGTATGTTAACTGTAGCAGTTGTTGTGGCATTTGGAGCCAGCGTTGTCACTGTAAATGTAGCATTTACTGACAGATCTGCAATAGAAAGCCCTAATTTTGGTGTTACTGAGCTAAGGCGCAGATTGTTGAGTGTTTCATTTCCATCATTGGTAAGCGTTACGCTTCCGGAAATAAACACGTTCTGGTCTGTTGACAAGCGCGCCTTAGGATTACTTGCAGTTTGTCTATCACTGCCCAGTTTTAGGGTCTGAGCTGATAGTGCAAATGCATTTGAGACCATCAAGAGCGCAAGGACAGACACCAGGACTGTTAATAATATTTTTTTCATGGTTGTCGACCCCCAATAACTTGTGGTAACTTCAGAGTAGTCACAAACTATATATAAAGTTTGTGTAAAATCCCTTGTTTTTTCTCGGAAGCTCTAGGAAATCAAGGAGTTTATTAAAATCTTTTGAAAGATCATCTTATTTAGTATACTTTTTACCATACAGATAGCAAGTTTTATATATTTAATTTATTGTGTTTTATTAAGAGAACACCAGAGGTGAATTCATGAGTAGTACAGAGACCAAATACAATCTGGTCTTAGTAATCACTGGATTTAGTGCAATCATCTTTATGATGACATACCTTGGAAAAATTCCTTTACAATCAGATCTTGGAATAACCGGCGCTGCTGTGCTTTTAACACAACCACACCAGACATCAGAAGAGGTCCGAGTTCTTATCACCCCATATAGTGCCTCAGCATCACGCATCCTACGAGAACAACTCGATATTCAACACGAATTTGGCAAACGATTCAGTGCTAATATAAAACGCCAGAACATTCCATCACTTCTCACACTTGGGGATGTTATTGAGATCCCTGTATATAGTATTCAACTACGAGAAGAGATTGGACCAGCAGGACGCAACATCTGCGGAGATCTTGTCTGCCAAGGAAATGAAGCAAACACCTGCCCAACAGACTGCGGAACCACACCATTTCAACGAACATGCACACCAACAAACCAAAAAGCCTACAACACTATCCAAGTAAACGGAGGCTCAATACAAAATGGCAAAGGAGTAAAAGTCGCAGTGCTTGACACAGGCACACTCAAAACCCACCCAGACCTTGCATCAAACATTGTACTGTGCGCAGATACCACAAAACGAGGAATTAGCAAAGGATGCGACGACCAAAACAGTGTTGGACACGGAACACATGCAGCCGGCATCATTGCAGCCAATGGAGGATCTGATGGCAAAGGACTTATTGGAATATCACCATCAACACAACTTCAGATTATCAAAGTCTGCGGATCAAATGGACTATGCTATGCTGATGACATTGCCCAAGGCATAGAACACGCAGCACGAAACAATGCCCAAATCATAAGCATGAGCCTTGGATCAAACACTGAATCAAGCCTGATTAAAGACGCAATCACAAAATATCCAAACATCCTCTTTATTGCAGCAGCAGGAAACAGCGGACCTGCACTTGATACAATTAATTATCCAGCAGCAAATCCAGATGTTATTGCAGTAGCTGCACATGACATTGATAGAATTGTTGCATCCTTTTCCTCACGCGGCCTAACTGATGGAAACGACGCGATTATCACAGCACGAGAAGTAGAGGTTTCTGCAGGAGGAGTTGGTGTTGAATCCACACACAACAACGGATGCTACTCAGCACTCTCAGGAACAAGCTTTTCAACACCAACAATCACAGGAGTAGCTGCTGCAATCTGGGATGCTGCAGATGGATTAGTTGATAATAAAGGAAATGCTGCATCTACCAAGGCTTATTTGCGTGCACTAACTTCTGATATCACCACTGCAAATGGTGGAGGAGCAGGAATTGGCTATGACGTAGCAAGTGGGTATGGAATGCCGGTGCTGTCATGAAAAAAGGGGAGCGCCCATTTTGAACCCATTTTTTCGCCTTTGAAAGTTTGAATGTTTTTGGAAAACTCTAAACAAGGCTCTCGATTTGATATTGATACAAAAACGCTTAAGTCGGCCAGAGGACGACATTAAGCGTTTTTATAATAATCTTTAATAACCCTACTGTGCAGTATTTTATGACATGATTGAGTATATCAATACCAAATATACACCTGAATCAAGAGATGTCTGTGCAACATACCAAATTACTCCAGCAAAAGGCATCACTATCTATCAAGCATGTGAAGCCTTTGCACGAAACATTGACGCCACACCATCACTGCGACCAGTAATATACAATATCAATAGGCGAACATCAAGCATCCAGATTGCATTTCCTCAGGAAATCTTTGAAGAGCGAAACATAAGCCAACTTATTTCTGTACTTGTTGGAAATCCAATGAACGAGATTATTGATCTCAAACTTCTTGATCTAAGACTCACTACAAAACTCGCCACACCACTAGCTAAACCACAACAAGGTATTAGAAGCATCCTTGGCATCCAACACAGACCACTACTTGGAATCATGCAAAAACCAAGCACATCAGCAAAACAACACGCTATTCTAGCATATCAAGCATGGACTGGCGGAGCAGATCTTATCCTTGATGCACCAACACACATCAGCTCATCACGCTGCAGCTTTACTGAACGCACAAAGGCAGTACTTGCCATGCGCAAAAAAGCAGAAATACAAACAGGAGAACGCAAACTCTACGCAGCAAACATCACAGGAGAAACCCTTGAAATGATCAGACGAATACAATACCTAAATGAAAATAGTAGCGAAATCGCCATGATCAACTACCCAGCCTGCGGATTTGCAGCACTACAAACACTTAGACATGAAAACAACATCCTGTTATACGGACACAGCAGCTCACATGGCATTATCACACAACCAGTACTTGCAATGCTTGGATCACTTACAGGACTTGATCTTGTTCATATCACAACCCCAACCACAAAGCTTTACCAAGGCATGCCAGTCTTTGTAGGACCAACTACTCCGACACAGATTCCTGCACTTATCAAGAATGCAGGGACAAATATCATGATTGTGTGTAAGATCTCAGGTCTTAGGCACCCTGCAGGAAGTAGTGCAGGCACTCGAGCACTAAAACAGGCAATCGAGGCAACGATGGCATCGATACCATTGTCTGAATATGCAAAAGTTCATCAAGAATTAACTATTGCAATGGAAGAAGATAAAAAAGAGGATCGTGTATAAGAATTATTTATATGTGTTAAGAACCACCGGTGAGGACACAAAATGGAATGAGTGCATTCAAAGTGATACTTGCTACCTTACCCAATTCAGAACCAAACTACCAACAATCACTAACAAAAAGCAGGCACTTGTCACATGATAAATCTTAGTAGCACGATCCTTAGAAAATACAAGGTTCGCTGCGCTCAAAAACATTCTACCACCATCAACAATGCCTAGCGGCAAAAGATTAAAAAAACCAACACCAAGAGATAATACAAAGATCCAAAACAGCAACCCATCAAACCATACCACAATATCTTTAATCATTGAAGGATTTATCATTGACTTTTTTTGCATGATAATCACACCAAGATACGGCTTTGCAGCATCAGTTGGATTAGCACCTAATTCGAGATTATATACACTCTTATTAGTCTGTACATCAACACGATCCCCTGGCTTTTTCCCATCCATTGCAGTTTTAAAATCATCCACTTTCTTAATAGGAACTCCTGCAATTGCCAAAATTATTTCCCCAGGCTTTATACCTGAATCATACACAGCATACCCACTTTGCAAACTACTCACCTCTGTACCATCATATAAATACATTGGACTCACAATATAGTGCGTGAGTAAAAGCGAGACAAGCATGAACAGCAAACCAAACACGAGATTTGAAACAGGACCAGCTGCAAACACAGCAAGCTGTTCACGAACTGAGCGTCTTAAAAGAAGTTTCTCATTAGGCTCAACAAAGGCAGCAGGCACAATAGGTAAGAGAATCGAGAGAAACGCAAAGCCAGAACTAAGCACTGGAACCTTGGCTACTCGACTAAATAGGCCATGACAAAACTCATGCACCACAACAACTACCAAAATGCTAATAATCCAATAAAAAAAAGGAACATAGAACACACCCTTAGCCTGGATCGGCAACACCAGAGCAGCACCTGAGATTGCCTGTGGATGAAGTAAGGACATTACCAAATTCCTTACCATCTCAACAGACACAAAGGCCATACCAATAAAACCAATCGGCACAATAAGTTTAGAGATTCTTTTGAGAACATTGTTATATCTCTTTGCAAGCACATCCATCAAATCAATACCTACCTTAGTCCTATACATATAAAAAAACATAATCGGCGGAAGAACACGAACCACTTCAATCTCATGACGCTTCTTATACACAAATATTGATAATACCAGAATAAGAAAGGCAAATGCAAGAGCATCTATGTTCATACAAGAAATCATGATCTTAATGGTATATAAGGATTGTTGAAATGCGCTGACGTGAACTACAACAGGCTAGCAGACTATTCTCTTTCAAACCCATGCTCAATGCAGAGTTTTGCCTTTTTCTTTGCAAGATTAAGATCAACCTGAACAGCACGCAACTGATGAGTCTTTAATTCACCCTGCTTAATTTTTGCATCTAAACTCTGAATCTCCTTATCAAGTATTCTGCCAACACTAACAAACTTACGCTGATACCCACACAACTCCTTTATTCCCTCACGCACACCTTTTTCAAGCACCTGCTCCTGCACAGCACGATTCTTATTTTTTACAAGCAATTTTGCCGACTTCATTTCTGCTCCTTGTCACAATGAAGAGTTGTCTGAACCTCTCGCGGCTTTTCTATTAATGGATGACACCCTTGTTCCTCTGTAATAAGTTCATCTGATTCATGAACAATAGGGCTTTTTGAAGAAGTAGCATCAACCATCTCAAACTCCATACTTAAAGGAACCTGGGCAATCGGAACATCAGGAAGATGGGTTGTAGTAT
Source organism: uncultured Methanosarcinales archaeon (assembly GCA_964597775.1). Taxonomy (GTDB): domain Archaea; phylum Nanobdellota; class Nanobdellia; order Woesearchaeales; family JAGWAF01; genus JACQSU01. Next base: position 7,290 of record CAZQZJ010000026.1, on the reverse strand, counting down.
GTGCCTCACGCTCTCCTGAACCAAATAGGGTTACACGAGCCATCTCAACAGCATCTGCCATAGACGCAGCAAGATGCAAACGATACAAATTCCCAGCAAGCTCATTAATCTTCTGAGCCTCCTCAATCTGGTCACCAGTTGAAATCATCTCAGACATAGCTCATACCATGAAAAGGTAGTATAATAAGCTTCTTAGTACAATATTTATGTTATGAAATACGTCCTGTTTCTGAATGCGCTCTTTAGCCTTATTCTTATCCCAGCATGTCAGCCTGCAAACACCAACACACCACTTGTCACTATTCACAATCACAGCTTTATTGTAGAAATCGCTGATGAACCTGCAGAGTGGACACAAGGACTTATGTACCGCACCTCACTGCCACAAAATCATGGCATGCTTTTTGACTTTGGAAAAGAAGCACCACGAAACTTCTGGATGAAAAATACCAAGATACCACTTGACATGATATTTATTGGAGAAAACAAACAAATCGTCCAAATCACTACACAGGCACAACCCTGCACAAGCGAACCATGCCAAACCTATTCTTCACCACCAGCGCGTTACGTGCTTGAAATCAATGCTGGTTTTTCAAAAGAGACCCATATGGGAGATATAGTTATGATTCAGACTTGAGCTTTGGAATAAGCGCAGCTGCATCAATACCATCCAGATCAATAACGATATTTTTCACAATCCTCTTAGGCCGCTTACCTGCATTAATTAATCCTAACCTACGCAACCTACCAAAATAGACTGAAACTGTTGGAAGCGGAATATCAAGCAAACTTGCAATCTCAAAACTCGTCTTCTTACCATCACACAAACTTAGAATAGCCAACTTGAGTGTATTTAATGGCTTTACATGCTCGTCAAATGATTTAGCATCAGAAACAAATAAGGTCTTACTTATATTTGAATCCTTATCCTTTTTGATTAACTCTTTAATCAAACCAAAATACAACACCAAGTTCTCTGTAAGCACTGCAGCCATCTGCGCAGGATACTCAATCACATGCTCCACTACCTCTTCTTTTGCAGCACCATGCTGTGCAATCACAAAACCCCCAGGAGGAATCACATCAGAAAGCACATTCAGAAAATCACGAACCTCACGATCCCCTAATAATTTATTGACACAATGTGCAGCTACAATCTCCTTGATTGTATAATCAGACATTCCTACTGATGGTGAGATATTGGTTTGTGGATTCAACAAAAATGGAAAATCCAAAACAAATGTGATTATAGGAAGCTCAATTATTGGATCCTCCTCAGTAATAGTTGAGGTAACAGTCCGAGCAAATGTCTTAAAACGCTCACCAGTCAAATAATAATGCAGCGTAGAACTTGTAAACTCAGGGAATATCTCATGAAAATAAGTAGCAATGATATAATCAGCAATAATATAATTCATCTTTGCAAGAGTAACATCATCAAAAAAGGTATACTGAAACGAGGACTTCTCCTTAATATCCTTAAAGGTAATCTTTGAAAGCACTCGAGAAAAGGTACGGGCAATAACAGGCTTCTTAAACATCCTAGACCATGCCTCAGAAAAGTAGATAATCTTATAATCAAGATCCAAGGCATCCATAATTTTCTCAAGAAAAAGCACATTTTCCTCAAGCATTTCCTGCTTGCTCTTATGCGGATCCAACCTCTTTAAGAATAGCTGATGTTCATACACAAACGTATCCCAGATACACAAATACACCCTATCAGCGTGCACATTATTCTTAAGATAAAAAAGATGATGAATAATCGAATATGTATTAGAAATCGGGCTTAGGTTTGTATAGACACTACGCATATCCTTAGTCTCCTTCCCCACTCACAAAAGTATGATCTTTTTGAACTTAATAAATCTTTTTACAAAATTGTAAAATAAGGTTTTATAAATTAGTAATACATTATAAAACGTATAAAACTTAAACGAGGTGCGTAATGGAACTCAACAAAACAATATCATTTGCACAAATCAAGGCTGGCTACTATAAAAAGGCATTTGTTCAAGGCATTTCAATAAAAGGCAAATATAATTTCTATACCAAGACTATTGAACTTCGAGCAATGTAGTTAGTAGATTGTACTGCCATTATCTAGGCACAACCACTGACCTTGGAAAGGATAAGAAACCTGACTTGGCATCATATTCCAAGAAATAGGCACATGTTAGCGGCAATTTCCTAGGCTCAAGCAGATTTCCCTCATACTCATAAACGCAAGCAGCCACAGGTGTAGAACCTTGATGCGAATCAAGATATGTCACAACAGTATGCTTATTAGGATCAAAGATTTCTACAAGATCAGCACGTACTTTCTTACGTAAATTCTCAAACAAATACTCAAGAGGATGTGCAAGAATAAAAAAAGACTCACGATACCTAAAGATCTTTGAATCACTATCATACCTCATCTGCACAACCTTACCAGTACCTGTTGTAGAACCATACTTAGGACCATACACTGTGTGCTTGATCAAATACACAGTAATATCAGGATCAAGAGTTGCCATAGAAATACCAAATTTGGTCTTAGCACCCATCTGATCCTGATCAGGTTTATCAATATCTCCATTCTCATCCTCATCCTCACCCATAAACGAAAACTTGGCTGGAGTAATAAAACGTTTGATATCTGAAAATACCTTAATCTTGGTATTGAGACATGGCTCAACAATTCTACTATACAGATGTCTGGACACCTTAAGCATTTCTTCACACGATGCTCTAATAGGATTATTTGGTGAGAGCCCGAATCTCTTTGTATCAACACTGGAATGATACCGACCCATATAATATTTGAAAAACCGATCAGCCCTGCCATCAGAATCATACTTATTGATTAACTCCCACATCAAACCAACTGTTGCTGCAGTAGGACCAAGATCAAGCACATCATACACTGAAACAAACTCATCATTAAAAATCATAGCACCATCTGTATGAGCAGAGGTCTTGATAATCATCTTCTCCAGAGTGCTACAATCCGCAGGCAGCTCACTAAATTTTGCAAGAGTGATATGACTTGTTGGATGGGGTGAGAAATTCATCAGCCTATCAACATATGCTTTTGGATCATCAGCTTCAATAAAAAACCCAGAACAAGGAAGTGTCAACTCCTGGCCAGCAACAGCAAACTCTGTTCCATAACGTAATTTCTGATCAATCACAAACTCAAGATTAACCTTATTACAGTCTATCATCTTCAAAAAGGTTGATCTTTTTACATCAGCCTTTGCTGATGGAGATATTATCTCACGTGGGTATTGGAGTTTGTTTGGCATCATATAAAAATCCTTGAAATAAGGATGTTAATAAGATCAAAATAGTAAACTATGCTTCTTTTAAAAACTTATGCACTAAATTCTGAATTCCTTAAGGAATTCAGAATTTAAATGGAGGATTTTTAAAAAAGTTGGCTGCGGCAGGATTATAGATGGTTTAAGATAGAATTTATTAAGTGAACTGATTAGGCCGCTATCTCTTATTTTGCGAATATTATAATACGTTTTTAGGTCTTTATATGAATCACTTTCCAAATCAGCGTTATACAAATGTAGTGTTCTCTCTTTTCTTTCTTTTAATAATTTTTTTTAACCAATGTTCTTAATTCATTACTTGCAGTTGCAGGAGAAATCTTTAATAATCGCGCAACCTCTCTAACATTAAACTCCCTAGCAGGTTCTTCAAAAAATAACTTTATCATTTTTAATTTATTGAACATATGTTCATAATTATGAACATTTGTTTAAATATTTTTTTGTTTATAAAGTAAAGCAAGAATTAATAATCAGCAAATACAGCCCAGTACTAAGAGTACCTTCCCTTATGCAGTTTATCAAAGATACGATCAATCTTTGGAGCATACTGAGATTTCTGGGCAGGATTCATGCGCTTAATCATCGAGCGAACAAACTCATCTCCATCTTCTTTTTTTGGTGCTGGAATTAAACGATGTTTTATTATTATTTCTGCTCGAGGCTTCTGTGTGCGCAACACTGGGATAATCTCTATTGGCTCTCGAGATGATGGTACTATAGAAACTGCATCATCAAAGATTGAGACAAAAGAAGAACCCTGCTTAACTTCAATAATACGCAACTCTCGAATATTAGGCAGCATCACAAGTACCAATGCTCTGCACAAGAAACTTGCAAAAAAAACAACAGGCACACCTACAAGAAAGCCAATACTTGGCACGTATGCAAGAATTAATCCTCCAATACTTGCTCCAACAAAAACAGCCTTTCCAACAATTGTATTATAATACGCTGTACACTTGATCCTATTCTCTGGACGCACAGCATCAAAGACATAATTTGAGATTGCCAAATCAAGCCCTGCCCATACTATCCCAGAAAGTGCCTCGACAAAAAACAAATAAATTGGATTTGGGCTAAGAACCCATAAAAGAGCAATTAGAGGTACAAAAATACTTGTTCTTGTAATTACGATCCTATTACCTCTTTTATCAATAAAGCGACCCCACTGATTCATAGTTAGATACTTGAATATGACTGATGATGAGAGGATCAATGTAAAAGTCAAGTAATCAAACTTAAGATAGGAAATCATGTAAACTGCAAAAAAAGGATGCGCAATATTAACAGCACATTTGATAAGAGCTGCGAAGAGCACAAACCTGCCAAAATGCGTTTTTCGGCCCTTATGCAAAAAATCAAGAAAACTAAATGCTGCTGGTTTTCTAGGAGAAACTGGTGCATCTTCAAGTTGTGATTTATAATACGTCGATACTAACTGACAGATACATGCAGCTGAAAAGATAATTGCAAATCCATAATAGCTTTGTTCTCCTATAACTGATAATACCAAACCGGCTGCAATCATTGAAACAAACATAACTAACACAATATACTTGCTGCGCTGCGCAAAAAAAAAGCCACGCCTGGATTCTGGAACCAGATCACCCATAAGACTTGTCCACACAGGCTGAACAATGTTACCAAGTATTGCATACAAACACACAATACCAATAAGAATGTAGATATTTGTGCTAAGAAAGGGAAGTAGAATAATAGGTATCCAAACCAATGCAGTCAAAAAAGAAGATAACACAATAACCATTCTTCGATTTGGAATCATTGATATCAAACTTGAAGCACCTAACTGACTCCATGAACCTACAAGCCCTGGAAGTGAGGAGAAAAGTGCAATAACACTACTTGTTGCACCCATAGCAATAGCAAGTGGTGCAAGAAAGGACATTGATAATCCATTCATTGCAGCTCCCCACACTCCTTCTTGCTTAGAGTTGTACAAGTTGCGTTCAAATGAAGCGAGAGGTGTCTGTGCAGGTTTTTTTATTACCATATTATAGATCTCTTAATTGTTGTAATTCATATCTTAGTTGTGCTTTTTGTATATTGGTGATTTAAATATCTTTTTGTGTTTCTTAATAGTAGTAAAAATTTCAATGGCAGAATCAAAATGTTTAAATACTTTAAGCAAGAGTCTTATTTAAGATTAATCATATACATCGGGGGCTGTGCTTATCACAAGCACACATTGGGGGAATAAATGGGACATCTTGTTAAAAAGTGCTCTGAATGTGGAGGTATGAACCTCTTTTTGAATCGAGAAAAAGGCGAAGTAATCTGCAGAGATTGCGGGCTTGTTATCGAAGAAAAGATGGTTGAATTCGAACGCGAATGGCGCGAATTCGAATCAGACGACGCACAACACAAACGCCGCACTGGTGCACCAATGACCTACACCCAGTTTGACCAAGGACTAGGCACAGAAGTAGGACAAAAAGCAGACCTGTACAGACTTGGCGAACGCGACAAATCCAAATTCTTCCGCCTACGAAAATGGCAATACCGCATCTCAACTGCAATCGAGAGAAATCTAAAACTAGCACTAGGCGAACTCAAACGCGTCTCATCATATCTAAAACTACCTAAATCAGTTGAAGAAGAAGCAGCACGCATCTACACCCTTGCAGTACAACGCGGACTTGTTCGAGGACGATCTATGGAATCAGTAGTTGCCGGAGCACTCTACGCAGCCTGCAGACGCCACGAAGTCCCTAGAACACTCGATGAATTAGGCGAAGCATCAAGCATTGAAAAAAAAGAGATTGGACGAACATACCGCTTTGTCACCAGAGAACTTGGACTCACAATCCTTCCATCAAACCCAGCAGACTACATTGCCAGATTTGCATCATCACTCAAACTCTCCCCAGAAACCCAAAGCAGCGCAGTTGAAATTCTTGAACGCGCACAACGAGCAGAACTAACATCAGGCCGCGGACCAACAGGTATAGCAGCAGCATCCTTGTACGTGTCTGCGCTTATGCACGGTGAAAAAAAGACGCAACGCGAGGTTGCAGAGATTGCAGGCGTAACTGAAGTAACCATCAGAAACAGATACAAGGAACTACTCGATGAACTTGAACTTGAAAAAGAGATCAAGAAAGCAAAAAAGAAGAAACGATAACACTCATATATCACCTCTTTGTAGGGGGGTGGAAGGCAAGCATCCACTAAACTTGCCTCCACCACCATTTTCTAGGTGAATTTTTTATACTTCAACGTCTTACTAACCAAATGGACAAATTCGTCATAAGTGGGGGACCGTGTGCTGGAAAATCAACACTACTTGAAGAAATGGTTAGACGAGGATATAAAGCACTTCCTGAAGCAGCCCTGCTTCTTATTGAAGAAGATGCCACTAATTTTAGATATGATCCAGAACGATTCTCACACCAAGTTTACCTAAAACAACACGAACTAGAACAAAACATCTCACAAGATGATCTTATACTACTTGATCGCAGCTTAATTGACTCTGTTGCATACTATCTCTCTAGAAAACGCGAGGTACCACAAGACTTAGAAGACTTTATTAGCCAAACCAATTACAGAGGCGTCTTTTTTCTTGAGATGCTTCCAGAAGTCTATTGGTACCAAACAAAGAACCAATACCCAAGACGACAAACCTATCAAGCAGGCAAACGAATCCATCACATGCTTAAAAAGGTCTATACACAACACCTCAAACCAATGATCATCATCCCAGTAGCACCAGTTAACAAACGAGCTGATATAATAGAAGAGTATATTAAAGAGTATGTACAGAACCATCCATAACGCATTGCTCACAATAATTGATTTCTCAAATGGGTTCATACCCCGATGCTCTGCATCGGATATATTTACCTATTTGAGATTAAATGCACTCATTACACCTGTGTCCTCACCGGTGGTTCGGACACCGGTTCCATTCGGGAGTCAAAAGTTCACTTGTGAGCGCCCA
>CAZQZJ010000025.1:0-15755 GCA_964597775.1 uncultured Methanosarcinales archaeon | reverse complement strand
GCCATGGAATAATTCCACACACCAGCAACAGAGGTTGTACTGTTTGGAGTAAATGTTGTGATGTTGACAAGAGCAGCAATAGGGACAACTTGTATAGTAAATCCGCTTGATGAAACATTGCTGATATTGTTAATATTTTCTTCAACATCAATACGATGCCATGATGAAACCAGTGGGCCTTCTCCTGAGATTAGGCTAAGTGTTTTGCTAAAGGCTAATTTGGAATTATTTCTTGCTGCAAGCTCTTGTAATAATGCTACTGTTCCTGAGACAAATGGTGCTGCTGCTGATGTTCCTGAGAATGATTGTGTTCCTCCTCCAATAGTTGTTGCTTGGATACCTACTCCTGGAGCAAGCACGTCAAGTGCAGTGCCGCGATTAGTAAAACTAGCAATATTATCAGACTTATCAGTAGCTCCAACTGCAATAGCATATGGTGAACATGATGGATAACTGATTCCACCTATAAAACCATTATTACCTGAAGCTACTACTGGTGTAATATTCGCAGTAGTTAAAGCAAAAAGTGTAGAGTCCATGTATGTTGGACAATTTGTTTGTGTGTATTGCCCACCATCCCCAACACTTGCAGAGAGTGCTGAAATATTATAAACAGTAGTCTTGTTCAAGCAAAAGTCTATTCCGCCAAGTAATGTACTTAGTTGACATGCTCCTGCAAAATTGCATACTTTCAAAGGAAGTATTGTTGAATTTGGTGCTACACCACTACGTCCTGCAACAATAGATGCTACCTTTGTTCCATGACCATTATCATCCATGGTGTTATTATTGTTTGCAATAAAATTGTAGCCAGGCAGCACGCGGTTCTCAAATATGTTTAGCGATCCATCAATACCAGTATCCACAATACAAACAGTTTGACCTTGGCCACTTACTGAATGATTATGTGCCCAGTCTCCACGAATAAGAGGAACAGCTTGCGACAACTGATTGTATAACACTACATCATAAAATATGCCTGCAACCCGAGGATCTACCTCAAGCTGCTCTAATGCGCGCTCAGTAATATTAGCAGCTGTGACACGTATGCTGTTATAGTCAAGAGGTGCAGAAAGGTCATAGAGTTCAGAGGTTGCAAGCTCACCAAGCTCTTGTTTTTCAATTAGATTCACACGAAATTGATCAACACGCTCTGATCGTAGACTAGCATTTTGTAATTCTTCATTGCTTTTCCAGATAATAACCACTGGCACTTCAGATGATATTTCTAGATCCTCAACAACCTGTTCATCAAGCTGCACTGGTGCATTATGCGCACGAATCTGAGCTTGTGAAATCCCTGGCTCAACAACAAGGGGAATAGTTTTGGTGAATGTTGATTCCAAATCAGATACGATGATACTCATATTTATCTCACCAATAAAACCAGGCGGTGGAATAAGTGTGAGTATGCTTGCATCAATTGCAACTTGAAAGCCTGCAGATGCAGTTGCAATAAAGGTAAGGGGTTTTGTTGCATAAAAATAATCAGACAAATCAACTACAAAAGTATTGTCTGTACGAGAGAGAAATGATTGAGTATGTGCAGTCCACACAATATTAGAAGATGGTTTGATTACTAAGCCTGTTGGCGAGGTTGTTTCAGATGGGTACTGGTACAAAAGAATAACTAATGTTAATGTGATAAATGCAACTATCTCAGGAATCGTAATCTTACGCAAGTTTAGATCTACCACAAACCATCCTCCATAAGGATGTTTGTGGTACTGCAAACTACCATCTATCAACTCCCCCTTCTAATTTAACACAATATTATAGAAGAACACTTCCAGAATGCACGTATATAAATGTTGTGACTAAAGCTCGACGATTGTAGAGTCATATTATTATAAAAACGCCTGATTAACCAGCCGCACAGAAACGTGAGCTATCTTCCGCACTTGGTACGTTGTCCATCCATCATTCTTACGTCGAATAGTCTCCATAAGCTTTCCCCTGGTGAGTTTCATAACCCAATCTAACTCACCGTAGGGAAATACTTTCGGGATAACACAATCTGGGAATGAAGAAGAGCTTTTAGAAAAGAGATTAAATAGAGACCTGTTCAAAAGAGGAAATCCATATTCTCTCTAACTAAAGAGTGCATAATCATACAAATCCTTGCTTATATACCCACACAAGGTTAAGCATAAATAGGTAGACAACCTATAGTTTTTCATGACAATAGTCAAGGAAATCCAAACTATTAGCTTTGATCGACTTGGACCAGAAAAAATATTTGAGGTCTACAACCCAAAAATAGACATGCACGGCGTGGTTGTCATCGACAACACAAAACTAGGACCTGGAAAAGGCGGCATCCGCATGACTCCAACTGTGGACACACAAGAGGTTGCACAACTAGCCAGAGCCATGACACTCAAATGCGCAATTGCTAACCTACCATTTGGAGGAGCAAAATCAGGCATTACTTTTAACCCATCCAATTCAACACACCAACAAAAACTTAGTCTTATCACTGCATTTGCAAAGGCAATCAAACCAGTCTGCCCATCACTCTACATCGCAGCACCAGACATCAACACTGCAGAAGAAGAAATGGCAACATTTGTCAAAGCAAATGGGAACTTTAGCTGCGCAACAGGAAAACCAGCAACACTCTGCAAAAATAACACCTGCGGCATACCACATGAACTTGGATCAACAGGATATGGCGTATCCATTGCAACACAAATCGCTGCAAAACAGGCTGGAATCAACCTTGGCAAATCAAGCTTTGTAGTGGAAGGATATGGAAATGTTGGATCATTTGCAGCAAAATACCTTAGCGAAACAGGAGCTACACTTATTGCAGTAGCAGACTCCAAAGGATGCGCATACTTATCAAAAGGATTTGACATTAAAAAACTTGATCATGTCAAACGCCAACTTGGATCAGTCATTCACTACCCTGGAGCAACTATCCTACCAGCGCACAAAATCTTTGAACTAAGAACAGATATCATCATCCCTGCAGCACAAAAAGACGTCATTCAAACAGGAAACTACAAAAAAATAAAAGCAGCACTTATTATTGAAGGAGCAAACATCCCAATCAAACCAGAAATAGAAGAAACACTTCACAAACAAGGAGTAATCATTGTACCTGACTTTGTCGCAAACGCAGGCGGCGTAATCTCAAGCTATATTGAATACAAAGGCGGAAAACCAGAACAGGTTTTTCCACTTGTCAAGAAAAAGATAAGTACATCAACAAAGCTATGCCTTACACTCTCCAAAAAATATGGAACCTCTCCACGACAAGCAGCAATGACGATCGCCATGAAACGACTTGGAATACCATAGCATGAAGAACCTTATTATCAAAACTCCACAACCAACACGCGCACTTGTATACCTGTGGACTGGAACAGGATGGGGAAAAACAACATCAGCACTTGGCGTAGCACTTCGTGCAGTAGGCCATGACAAACATGTTGTCATCATTCAATTTATGAAAGGACGCAAAGACCTTATTGGAGAATATCGCATCCGCAACAAACTTAGGCCACTATACCAAATCTATCAGTTTGGAAAACCAGACTGGGTAGATCTAAAACATCCAAACACAAAAGACAAGAAACTCGCTGCAGAGGCACTCAGGTTTGCATACAAAACAATCAAGAAAAATCCTCCATTTCTCCTTATCCTTGACGAAATCAACATTGCTGCACACATCAAGCTTATAAGCACCAAGGATGTGCTGAGATTTCTTGACACAGTACCCAAAAAAACTACCACCTACCTAACTGGGAGATATGCACCAGAAGCATTTATCAAACGCGCAGACTTTGCAACAGAAATACGACCAATCAAAAGGCCAATACCAGTTGAGGCAAGAGAGGGAATAGATTATTAAAAGATAACAAGGGACAAAACCCATGCGTCAAGCCCAAATTACACTCTATATTATCATTGGACTTATCAGTTTGCTCTTTGCTATACTTATCATGTATCTCCAAACCACTAAACCACTTACTACACTTCAACAACAAGACACTACACTTGAAACACCACCAGCTTCCAAAGAACCAACACAACAACAAACCCAACAACAACCAAAACCACAATCCCCACTACAAAAAAAGGCATTACTTGATGTACGCAAACTCACCTACACCCCAGGCAAGAACCGCATACAAATATTTATTGTACCAATCAACTACGCACCAACTGATCAAGAATTCCTAAACAGAACAGCAACCTATATTGAATTTGCAACACAAGAATCAAACCTGAGCACAACACAATTCTATACCATACCACAAGGGTTCACAACTACAAAAACAGACTGCCCAGACGCCAACCTTGTACAAGACTTTGTTGATGACTGGCACCAACAAAACTATGGTATGACCCTTCCTGGAAAAAGCTTTATCAATAAAGTGCCAATCTTCAAATACCGAGTAGTAGGCATCGACAGCTGGACACAAAACATAGCAACCTGCGGCTGCGGATACACATCAGACATCTACGGACCAGCCTCATACATTGGCGGAGGCTCATGTTCAAAAAAACCAGAGGCACTTGCACATGAGATCGGCCATTCATTTGGGCTATGCGATGAATATGATACCTGCACCTGGGAAGACACCAATAAAAAACTCCAACTCTACAGAGACGTTCCATGCATAAACACCAAACCAAATGAAAACAACAGCATCTGTGGAAATAATTGTTGCTCAAACATAACAGCATGCTGCATTGGCAAATACGCAGACACAAAAACAGACAATGCCTACAATGTCATGGGAGCAGTTGGATCACCAGTCACCTATCACATCTCCACTGAAACCAAAACACTTATGCACCGCTACCTTTGCAAATGGCTGCAGCTCTGCGGAAGACAACCATGAAACAAACCACACAAACCATTACCATTGGAATTGCAATCCTTATTATGCTAGTTATGCTAACACCACTAACCTTAGCAGAACCACAAATTCTCAAAGTCAACCTCTGGATTGCAAAAAACAACACAATAACACCACAAAATATCAAAGCAACAATTGGATTCCCAGACCAAGAAGACCCTGCAGGATTTGACTATAAACTTATCTGGGCAGACCGCAACAACACACTCTACTCAACTGGAATCTACCCAAACTTTAGACGCATCGACACAACTGAGGATGTTGAGCATGTCTTTATCACACAAAAACTACCCTACCGTGGAAACATAGGCAAACTACGAGTCAGCTATTTTAATGGTACACGAGAATCAGTACTATGGTCCTATGATCTACGCAAACTCTGCAACAGAGACAAGATCTGTAATACATACGAAAACTATCTAAGCTGCCCATCAGATTGTAACCTTAAAAACAAGGACAATGTATGCATACCACAATATGATACTATCTGTGACCCAGACTGCGCACCAGAACTGGATAGAGACTGCTTTAAAGAACCGATTAGCCCAACTGTTATCACAAGCATTGCACTTGTTATCCTCTTTTTTATCTTGATCCTACTCTACTACAAGAAAAAACCAAAGAAAAGAAAACGAAGATGATGATCCCCTGAACAAGCTTTTTAAGCACCAACAAACTTGCTTGATCATGAACATCGAAGACTGCATAAAAGAACTCAAAACACCTTCTGTAGAAGAGATCGTCACACCAGCACTAACTTATGCAGGAATTAGTTATCACAGATTTACCCACAAATTTGAAGAAAGCATCAAACTCCTCTGCAACAAAGGCCTTGCACACTATCTTGAATACTCACCTCGAATGACAATACCAGTACGCACAGGCAAGACTGTTCACGACATACTCAACCTTACAAAAGAACAATTCCTCATCATCCCACACTATACTAAGATACTACCACTTAACTCTTGGACATACATTAAAAAAGCATATTTGCTCAGAACAAAAACACTTCTTGAACAAGACCCTACAGGAACAAAAACAGGCGAACTACCAAACACCCAAAATACTACACTTGAACAATATATTACACTTGAAGACAATATTGTAGGATACCGCTTCGACGGAAACCAAGGCATCAAAAACCATGTTGTGTGGCGCAGTGACATAACAAGAGCCACTATCATGAACTCCATACTTGACACAGGCATTGTTAAGGTTCAAAGCAGATACTATGGCATTGGAGATTCTAACAGCGATGATCCTACCAGCAACCGCCACTGCTTTCGCATCACTAATATACCATCACTACGTGGAGTAAAACCATACAACTTTTTGCTACACAATATCTCAACTTATACTGACACACCAGATCATGATGCGCAACAACTAGCCCTTAATCTAAGCACACGACACTCCTGTGGAAAAGACGAATACTATACTACCAAAGCATCCAGACTCACCCTATCATTTGACACCAGAGGACAACGACACCAAGCAGCAAGCTACTCTGATGAAAAACTCATGTGCCACCACATCATCCTTGCATATAACACAATCCAAAAGGTTCTTGCTCCACAAAAAGAGCAGGTAGTTCAACTTTTCCCAAAACCTGATATTAAAGAGATAGCCTACTATTTTATGTTACGAAAACAAGTTCTCAAAGAAAGAAAACTAGAGAATGGGAAAATTATTCGCGAACCACTTGGAGACTTGGACATTGAAAAACTTCTGTGGGATCGGATCAAATATCAAAACGACATGAGAAACCAAAAACTCTATGATGCACTTTCTTTATAAATCTTACAAAAAAACTTCACATTTTTGAGCCAAAAATTGTGAAGCAATTTTGATAACTTCAAAGATTATGTGCAAAGTCATAACTTAATGCACCAGTATATCCTCCTCCATCTGTTCATGCACTGCATGTTTGGTGACTGCCCAATAGAGATCTTGCAATTTCTTCACGATTTGGTTAGAATCATTTAACATGTACATCTTTGCCCAAATCTTTATTTCCTAAAAAGATTTCTTTGCACGCTCTGCTACTACAAGTGCATGCCTACCAACATAATCATAGGCGCCAATGCCTAACCCGCCATCGCCATCGACACCAAGACCACCCACACACTCAGAAGGCTTACTATTTACTGAACAGTCAGGTGATGTCCATACACGTGTCTCACGAAGACTCTTGCCTTTTCGAGATGCACAGTATGAGAAGATTATTCCAGCTTGTTCAAACCCAACTCCCAAGTAAGTTTTAAGGAATATCTTGAGTCTGTCATCCATAGGATTAATTTGATTGAGTTGTACCTCAGATCGCTTATTTGATAAAACAAAATAATTATCTTCGAATTCTGGAATTATTACCCTCTTAGGATTGGATACGATACTTCCTTTATTTGTGATGATCGCCTCAAGTACGGTTTCGTATTGGATGTGGTCTGCGCTCACACACCAATTTTCATACAACTCCCTAATTTTAGCGATGTATTCGTTTGCGAGTGTTCCACATGTGCTGTCCGAACGAAGATCGAAACTCATCCTACAAAGCTGATACTCAAGCTCATTATCTGCCAAAGTAAAACCACCAGGATTATTCTTCTTATCCAAAAGCCATTCGAGATGCTGTGCTTGCGTCTTTGTGTTTCCACCATCAACATAAGCCATAGGCCGTTCGATACACTCAATAATTCTGTTTTGGTATGGAACATCAAAGAACAAAAAATTACCATTAGCATTTTTGCTTATCAAACCACTACCAACAACTTTATTGTCAAGATCTTGAGGCACATGTGGTGTTGCAGGTGGCTGATAACCTTCCAAACCCTTAAGCGCCTCCTCTACAGAAAGAATCTTCTTACCATATCCGATAGGTTTGAGCGCATTGGTCATAGTTTTGATCACTTCATTTCTTGCAAAAATTTTTTGCGTCTGCATTTACCCCACGAGCCGGCCAAAGATCGTAGTCGTAGCCGCTGGCGTCGATGCCAGCGTAGTCGTCGCTGCTGACGCCGAACACCACAACACGCTTGTCAGATTCAGTGGTGTTAAGTCGCCAGAGTTTTGCTGGTGTTTTGTTCATGCTCCACTCAATGACTTTTTTGACGCGGTCTGGATCGTTTTCTCCGAGAAGGCCTTCTAAGGCAGGGGTGAGTGTTGTATCTGCCACCGCTTCTTGTTTGCCAATCACTAAATGTGGTCCTGCGATTGAAGCCTGATACGATACACAAAATGGGTGTGTGCTATGCCAGCCCGCGCCAACAAGGATTTGTGCTTGTTGGTTTGCAATGTAGTCGATGCGAGTTGCGTTATGTGGATAGTGAGTTTTCGCATCAGGTATCAAGATATCCGTGTGTATAGTTGTGATGATATCTTTGAGTTTTGATGTCTTCTGTTTCAGGTAGCAAATGGTCATAAGGCCGTAGCGGATATCGGCAGGCATTACCCCTGTGGGTTGGCTTGATGCAGTCACCTTTGCCCAGTCATTAAAATCTCTGGATTTGCCATGGAAAAGTTTTCCTTTGAGTGTGAGTTCTTTCCAACTGCCCATCGGCAACTCAACGTCATAAAAGACAAAGTCTTCGCCAACTTGTTTGATGCCACCAACGCTAAAACGTCCTGGTTTGACAAAGTATGAATTGTTTGTGGCAGGATCGCTCGTGGTGGGTTCCACACCTTTGACTTCTGAATCTGGGGTTGTAGCGCCTGGTGGTGCAGCAGGTGGCTGATAACCTTCCAAACCCTTAAGCGCTTCCTCTACAGAAAGAATCTTTTTACCGTATCCGATTGGTTTGAGTGCGTTGGTCATGAGCGGGTGCTCCGTGAGTTGGTGACATATGATCTGGTGAGGTCGATGACAATTTTGCCGACATTCTTGCCGGTGTCGTAGATGACTGGCAGACCTGCGCGTTGCAGGTCGTGGGACATCTGCGTTGGTTCTCCAATGTGGATGTGGACGAACTGGTTGCGTTTGGCTTTGGCGATGAACGCTTCGCAAACCGTAATACCGTTCCCTGCATCGCTAGCCCAGTTTTGGATCTCGCCGTCAGACAGGGAGATAACGAGTTCATCCTTTCCAAACAGTTTGTTGAGTTTTTCCATATCAAATTGTGTTCCTTGAAATGTGGGGTTGAGTGCGATTCGTGTGCTTTCTGCAAGATTCATCGCTGGTAGTGTCGTGCTAGAGTAGGATGCTGATTTGTAGTTTGCGTGTTTGAGCACACCTTGTCTTCGCAGGTATTCGCGGAGTCCGTATTCCGCGAGGAGTTCGTGATGGTAGATGCTACGATCAGTCCATTGGAGATTGTGCTCTGCCCATGGATTCATGATAATGCCCTTGCCATCGGATTCTGGGACTTCTTCTTGTGTGCTGCAACTATCATCTCGCAGGATGAATCGGATGCTTGGAATGTTTCCTTTGCGTTCGTAATATTCGGCTGGTTCTTCTTCAACGAACTTTCGAGTTTTGAGTACCAACCCACCACGATAGGCAATTTTGGCTCGGAGTGCGTTTTCTGTGTTGGGATCAAAGTCTTTCCACCCATATCGTACTGCAGGGTAGGACACAGATGTTGTTGATGCTCGTGTTTTGATTTCCATGTTCCGCGCAAGGCGTTGATAGAGTAAATCAAGTGCATTATTCTTGTCAAGGTATGTTGGCGGGTTGAATTGTCCCATACCTCCTTTCTTACCTCTTCCTTTCTTGTTGCCTGGAGTAGATGGTTGCGCTGGATCGGCCTGTTTGTATTTTTTGTAGACCTCTTTCATCATGGTTTCTGGATTCTGTGTTTCTTGGACGAATCCGTCGCCTTCACCTTTGAGTGGCAGGAATGTTTGTTCGATGTAATGTGGCTTTGAGAGTTGTGAAACATCCACAAGCGGTGCGAATTCTTCTGCAATGATACGTGATATCTCTGGCCAGTTTTGTTCATTGAGGAGGTACTGTTTTGCCTTGTCGCGATCAAGGATGTTATGAGCGATATTCTTTCGTTTGGTGTGGACAGTGCGTGTCATCTTGTCGATGCCTGTTTGTGTGAGGACGGCGTTTACTGCGTTGGTGACAGCTTTGTTAGAGGTATGGTATGGTGATAGGAGTTTTGTTGCTCGTTTGCATCCAACAAGACGTTCTTGGACGGTCACAAAGGCGTCGAAGAGCGGAGGGAATGGTTTGTTGTTTCGTGTTGCGTCGTGATGGTAGAGTAAGAATGTACCAATTGGGTCGTCAATGCTTGATTGTTCTGCATTATCAACAATGTCTTCCATGAGATTCGCAAAGTAAGTGTAAAGAGTGTGTCCTTGTCCGATAGGGACATTGGGGAGTCCTTTAGTTGAAAGTGTGTCGCTTATGGGTTCGAGAACAGATTCCAGATGAAAGTCCATAGTGCGTGGACATCCTTGTTGTTCTCCGCCCCCTTTGTGATTAAGTTCATGACGCACAAGTGCTCGTGTTGCTTTTTCAAAAGGTGCAGAAACAATGTGTTCGATACCGTTCTCTTCTACATATGCAGGAGGGTATCCGACATGAATTTTTGATGTGGTGAGCATATCGATTCTACCTTCAAATCCTTCGGTTTCTGATACCTTAACATCTCCTTTGTATGCAAATCGTGCTGTCTCTTCATCGATGATACGTGTAACGATCTGTGCTGGTTCCTCAAGTTTTTGATTGTTCTTCATACTAACCTTCATTTCTTGCGAAAATTTTTTGCGTCTGCATTTACCCCACGAGCCGGCCTATGACTGCTGCCGACGTAGTAGTTGGCGTCGATGTTGGCGTCGACGACAGCATCGCCGCCGAGGTCGACGCCGAACACCACAACATTCTTGCCGGAATAAGTCCTGCTTTCGCGATAGAATCGTGTAATTGCACTCGAAGGCGTGTAATACCATTCCATAATCTCTTTTACTCTCTCCGAGCTTGAATCACCGATCAGAGATCCGAGAATCACGTCAAGACCACACCCTTTCGTGATCTCCATGGAATTCGCACCTGCCAAAGCAAGATTATAACTTTGCGTAAATGGATGTCCTTTAGGCCAACCTTTTGTGCTGATCAGTGCGGGTTCTCCTGCTTGGTAAGTGATTTCCTCTGCGTTATGCTGCCATGGATCAATGCCGTCCTTAATAAAAACTTTTTTGACAACTTGGAGGACAGCTTTTGTCTTGGTGTTCTTTGTGTTACGCAGTTCATACGCTCCTCGCATCATGGCATAACGAATCCTGCACGGAGTGATCCGGAATGCACAATCTGGAACGTTTGAGTGTGCGATGTGTTGATCATAAGTTTTTTTTGCACCTTTGCCAAATGCATCAGGATCGTATTGTTCCTGTGCAAGCGTGATAATATCCCACAAGCCGTCAGAAATCAACAAAGCCTGATATTCGAAATCACCCATATTATTGAGAACAATATCGCCAATACCAAAGTTGTCAGACGACAATGACGGATTCATGCTGTCACCTACTGGATCTATTTCTTGAGGCGCATGTGGTGTTGCAGGTGGCTGATAACCCTCCAAACCCTTAAGCGCTTCCTCTACACTAAGGATTTTTTTGCCGTATCCGATTGGTTTGAGCGCGTTAGTCATATTGTGTCAACCTTCATTTCCGATGGAAATTTTTTGCGTCTGCGTTTACCCCGCGAGCCGGCCTACGAACGTAGTTGATGGCGACGATGAAAGCGCCGCTGCCGATGCTGACGCCGAACACCACAACCCGCTTGCCGGAATAAGTCCTGCTTTCGCGATAGAATCGTGTAATTGCACTCGAAGGCGTGTAATACCATTCCATAATCTCTTTTACTCTCTCCGAGCTTGAATCACCGATCAGAGATCCGAGAATCACGTCAAGACCACACCCTTTCATGATCTCCATGGAATTCGGACCTGCCAAAGCAAGATTATAACTTTGCATAAATGGATGTCCTTTGGGCCAACCTTTTGTGGTGATAGTTGCGAGTTGCCCAGAGGTATACATAATTTCTTCTGCATTGTGCTGCCAGGGTTTGGTGCCGTCTTTAATAAAAGCTTCTTTGACAACTTTGAGTGCAGCTTTTGTCTTGGCGTTTTTTGTATTGCGCAGTTCGTACGCTCCTCGCATCATGGCGTAGCGAATTTTTGACGGAGTGATTCGGAATGTGCAATGTGACGCGTTTGAGTGTGCGATGTGTTGATCATAAGTTTTGATTGCACCTTTACCCGACGGATCAGGGTCGTATTGTTCATGTGCGAGTGTGATGATATCCCATAAGCCGTCAGAAGTCAACAAACCCTGATATTCGAAATCACCCATATTATTGAGAACAATGTCACCAATACCAAAGTTCTCAAAATTCAAAGACTGACTGGTATCATCACTTTCTGAATCTGGTTCTTCAGCAGGAGGTGGTGCCGTGGGAGGATTGTAACCTTCCAAACCCTTGAGCGCCTCCTCTACACTGAGGATTTTCTTTCCATATCCGATTGGTTTGAGTGCATTGGTCATTTCTTTGCCTCTTTGGTGGCATCCAGCAGTACAGGCACCCATTCTGAGCCTATGCCATGCTCGGTCAAGTAGTCTTGCAGGTTTTTCCCGAGATTGGCTTTCTGATATGCAATGTTTCGTTGTTTAAGTCCTGTAATCAATTTTTTGCCAGCCGCTGCCTTGATTTCACTACCAGAGGTAGGGTGCTGATAGGTGATTATGTCAGTGATTCCTTCCACTGCATTGGCGACGACATCACCAATTTCTTTGGTCACTGGGCGCAATGTCTCAATGACCTGATCCATCATAAGTTGCTTGCGGTTGTCATACTCTTCAGCAGAACGGATAGGGTTAAGGTTCCCGTGATACGTGGTGAGTCTAAATGCTTGAAGAGCAGCATCAATGACATCAACGTTGGTATCCTGACCCTCTCTGAGCTTGATGAGATGGGAAAACGCTGTTGCGAGTAATGGAATAGCAGACGTTGTCCTATCCGAGCTTGATTTGATGGCGGAGCATATGGATTTGTTTGTAAAGTCACACTCTGCGCACTTTGTTGGCCACACCGGTCCTTTATCCTTGTATGCGTCTTTATCGCAGTAGCCAAGTCCTTCGTCGATTAGGAATTGGACTGCTTGGAAATAGGGACTAAATGATGTGGCGTCAGCGCGGACGAGTTTATTCATCGCAATGATGTGATCGCTGATATCTTGTGGCGCAGGAATGTCCAGTCGGGGATTCTCCTTTGCTTTGCGAATCGCTATCTTGTCCTCAGGGGTAGGTCTCCAGTCTTTGTGGTCCATGTCAATCGTGACGTGTGCTCGATTGAGTAGTGCCCTGTCAAGTTCGCTTGTTCCAGAGAAGTCACCATTGAGTTTATTTAGGTTGGCTGTGGCGAAAAAGACACAGTATCCTCCAGTGCCAAGGGCAAGTCGTTGTCCTTTGAATGCATATTTGCCTTCGGCAAGGTCAAAAAACTCATTTTGTTTGAGTTTTGGTGCTCGGTTGATTTCATCAACGACGAAGAGCATTCGTTTGATGCGGTCTTCGTTGAGTTGACGCGCCTTATCACTATCATATGAACCAGAAGAGAGGTCAACGTATTGTCGTTCAAAGAGGTCGGTGATTTCAAAGTTTGGTCGTCCGTCTGCCCAGTTTGCTCGTCCGCCTTGGTCGTAGCCGCCAAAGTGGTGCCAGGTGATGTCTGATACCAACTGCGATTTACCTCGGCCTGTGTCTGATACGAAAAGGCCGGATAGGCCGGCAAGTTCGACAGACTGTACCAATTCGCAGAAGTTGAGTTTGAATTGCACGGGTTTGCCGCCTTTCTCTCCATTTATGGTTAAAGCTGTGCTTGAGTTGCGGTAGTTTGGGAATTGGAGCTTGTTGTAGAAGTCGTTCATAGGGATTCCTCCGTGGTGGGCAGTTCAATGATTTTGATGGTGATTTGTGCAAGGGTTCCGGCCGGTATTCTACTTCGTAGTGCCGCTGGAACAACGATGATAGGATCTTTCCCGTGTCGTGCGATATGTTTGGTGATGATAAATTCGTCCATGGTGTGTCTGTGTTGATGTATGTTTGATACAGTAAGATGACTTTCTTTAAAAAGATGGGGTACATTTGTCACTATTTGGTGGCTATATTGTAGGGTAGTCATTCTTTATCATAATTTCTGGATTTTTAGGATATTTCTTCATACTTTTATCCTAGATTTACAGAAAGTCTTATAAACCTTGAAGTTTTCAAATCTGATTATGGACACAAAAGAGGTTGAAGAGTACTTGACTAACTTTCAGAAAAAGGATTTGCCCACCCTCATACACAGACCAGTCCAGAAGTTTTCAGAGAAGAAGATCAATGCCATCATCGGACCAAGACGTGCAGGCAAGACCTCTTTCCTGTTCCAGATAATGCGAGATATGATCAGCCAAGGAAGATCAAAAACTAACATCATATATCTCAACTTTGAGAATGCAAGATTATTTGACATACAATTCAAGGAAGTGTCCAAAGTAATTGAGATGCATAAGCGGCTTTTTCCTTCAACTCGCAAACCAGTCATTTTCATCGATGAGCCCCAGAATGTAGTTATGTGGGAGAAGGCTATAAGAGACCTATACGATGATGGATTTCAAATCTTTATCTCAGGTTCATCTTCTAAGCTTCTTAGTAAAGAAATAGCAACACCACTAAGAGGAAGAAGCCTTAGCGTCCTTTTGCTCCCTTTCTCCTTTGCTGAATTTTTAAGCGCGAAAGGATATAAAGTCGAATCAAACCAGAGTTCTGATGAAATGATTAAGACTCTTTCATTGCTAGATGAGTATCTAGAATTTGGAGGATATCCAGAAGTAGTATTGGAAAAAGATAATGATCTTAAGCAAAAAACCCTTGAGAACTATCTGGACCTGACGATTTACAAAGACATGGTTGAAAGGCATGGGATAAAAGACACGCTTCTCGTGAAATGGCTGATCAAATCGATCATGTCCAGTTACACAAAAGAAATTAGCATAAACAAGATCTATTCAACGCTCAAGTCTCAAGGCCGCAAATTCTCCAAAGATGAGCTATATACACTTGCATCTATGATAAGTGATTCTTTCTTTGCGATTTACCTTCCAAGGTTCAGCTATTCCATCAGAAAAAGAGAACCTACTGGAAAAGCATACCTCTGCGATATAGGGTTTGCTAGATTAATAGAATCTAGCATTGATGTAGGTAAAAAAATGGAGAACACTATCTTCCTTGAACTAACCAGAAGACAAGAGATAGGGGTAGAGTTGTTCTATTGGAAAACACAATCAGAAGAAGTGGATTTCGTTCTTAAAAGAGGCACAAAGGTGATTCAGCTCATCCAAGTCAGTAAACAGGGAAAAGACGAAAAACCAAAGGACCGAGAAGCAAGAGCTCTTCTAAAAGCAAGAAAAGCACTTGATTGCCAAAACCTTCTCATAATAACTCAAGACGAAGAAACAACAAAAGAATACGAATGGTATGGCATAAAAGAAAATATCAAATCCATCCCACTCTGGAAATGGCTTCTTCAAACCGAAAAAATATTGTAGTAGGGCCCCCTGATTTTCAATAGACCCCTTGCACAACCAGCCAGCATCATTGTGCTTACGAACCGTCATCTGTGTCTCTCGCGAGGTTTTCGAGTCCTGTTTGTAAGCGTACAAAAATAGGGGAGTTGGTTTGGGATTAGTTGGTTTGTAGTGGGTAAGAGAATAAAAAGCTACCTTTATCTCTCATGGAGAATTTTTTGCGTCTGCGCGCTACCCGCACGGGCCCGGCCATTGTAGTTGCAGCCGTCGCCGGCATCGACGTTGTAGATGCCGTCGTAGCCGAGGCCGCCGAGGCCCACAGGCCGGACGCTGTAGCCCTGCCACCCGTATAACAATCACTGCCGTTCCA
>CAZQZJ010000024.1:0-16397 GCA_964597775.1 uncultured Methanosarcinales archaeon | reverse complement strand
GCTCGTATCCACGAATTTGAAAGAAAATTTCAAAACAAGCATCATCCAAATCACGCACAAAGCCTTGAAGCTTCAGTAGATATGATGCTCAATCACTTGCGCTATCGTTCATTTATGGGTTTTCATTCTAGTGATAGGGTTTATGATCCAAGAGTAAGGGCAGTTATTGCATGTGATCTTTCAGAGCCAGATAATGGATTTCGTTCATTATCCCTTACCAAATACAAGAATATGATGGAACTTGCCAATGCTGTTGAGGCAGATGCTTTTGTGTTTCATCCAAGTGCTTTTGATTCATGGATTGATGATCTTAAGCATCGGAAATATCGCATGGATATTTTTTATGACAGCTTTCGGCACCTTATGTGGTTCTATCACACTAAAGGCTTTGGGTTCACTGTTGCTATTGAAAATCTCGAGTTTTCAAAATTTCCTGCTACTTCAGATGAATTGATTGATTTGTGGCATAATTGTTCTAATATTGCCCAGCAAGAGGGAGTTGCACAAGGTAAGGTGAAGGTCTGTCTTGATGTCCAACACATGCGTCACAGTCTTAAGATTATTAATGAACCTGGCAATTATCCAAGATTCTCTCACACACCAGGCATTGATGGCCTTATGCTTGGATTTCCAAATGTGCATCGCAAGTTTGCCGGCACAAGTTATAATTGGTGCTGGAAAAGCCTTGCATATGATCCATTTGATATTCTTGCTGATCTTTTTTCTCGAATCGGGTCTCATATTCAAGTAATTCATACTGCAGGTAATGACGCCTCAATCTCAGAAACCCATGGCGATGTTTTTTACAGAAAAGCACGTGACCCTCCTCCTTATTGGGCTCTAAATCATCGTAATATTGTTGCAACTCTGCTGCACTACCAGTTCAATGGAGCAATTATCATTGAGGATCATAGTGGAGATCTGCGAAAACATATTCATTCAGGAGAAGCTATGCAACGCTATATTCAAGAAATGGTTTGAATCAAAGTACATATTTAACACTCCCGATATAGATATAAACTACCTAATCATTCCTTTTAGAGAAATTATCATGCTCAAAGAAAAACTACAACTCATCACTTGTGTAAAGCAATTTAATCAGATCTCTTTAGAAGAACTATCCTCTATTAGCGTACTTGGTACTAAGCTTGAGAGCATCACCAGCAGGTATGAAGGAGCACCAAAATCACACAAAGAGCTTAGTCTCTGGAAGAAAACCATGTATGAGCTTCTTCCAGCTGATGTTAAATCAAGGGTTAGAATCTTAAGTATTACTAGGCGTACTCCAATTCGCACCACACTTGAAACGCATCTTTCTGCTATTCAAGATCGCCAAAACCCGCCAGATATTGTGAGAGAAAATCTTGAAGCACTTTATGCACTAGCTACTCCATATGCGTGTTTTGAAGATTTTGAGCCACGCCAGATCATGACACAATTTAATGAAAAAATCGCCCTGGCCTCTCCTAAAGATGAAAAACGGACAGTGTTTCCTATTCTGCGTGCTGCCCTGCCTGCAGCTTTGAGTTTTGGAGCAACACTTCGAGGTTTTGGATGCAAACGCCAGTTTGCAACATGCCGAGTAGCACGACCACACGTTGAATCATATCAGGAATTAGAATACTTTGTAGATTCACAACTCTTTTACATGCCTGCAAAAGATATCATGGACTCCCATGTTTATATTATAGAACCATTGATTGCAGCAGGAGGAAGTGTTATAGTTGCTGGAAAACTTCTAAAAGATTACAAGCCAAAGAGTATTACTGTGCTTTCTATGTGTGCAACATCCTATGGGCTTATCCAAGTTGTTCGTAACCTTTCACACCTTGGAATTGATACTAATATATTCTCTATCGATATAGGATACCTTGACAATAAAGGATTTGTAAGACCAGGATTTGGCGATATTGGAGACCGCTTGCATGGAAAAGAGGTGCCAGGTATGATCAGAGAACTTGAAGAATTGATTGGAACCTATAGACCACGCGAACTTATGTGGTATCAGCCTGAGATTGATGCCATTTTTTCTGCAGGGAAAATGAAAACCCCTTCCTCAATTTCACCAAAACTCTTTCCTGCTGACATAGCCCAGGCTGGGGATTATGATGCAGGGCCTGCGCAGGGTTAGATCGAAAGACTTATATGTTATTTATTCAAAAAGATGCATATGTACCAAAAAAGAAACAATTGGCTTGCAGTTTTAACACTTTATCTAAGAGGATGTGACAAACAGTTTTACTTCAGAGAAATAAGCAGACTACTAAACCCAAGAAAAAAGGTCATGATATATACCCAAATTTGGTTACTACCAATAATCCTCATCTTGAGCATGTCAATCCTTGTTTTTGCAACACCAGCATCTTGCATTGATAAGGATGGAAGAGAGGTGTCTTGTGGTTATAGGGAAGGTGATTTTCCAGTTACTAATGAGGCTAATACCTTTTGGTATGGTTTTGGGTTTTTGGGAGTCTTTTTGAGTATAGTTATCATAATTATTGTTGCCATTATCTTTTGGATCTGGATGCTTGTTGATTGCATCAAGCGAGACTTTAAAGACAAAGCACTCTGGATTATTATCATTCTCCTTACAGGGGTTCTTGGTTGCATTATCTATTATTTTGTTGTCAAGAAGCCTTATGAAAAGACAAAACTGTCTAAACGTAAAAAGAAAAGAAAGAGTAAATAATCCGTACTTGTTTAGCTCCATAGACATGGCAGGAGCGCTGGCGTGGGACGTCAAGATGCGAGCACTGTTTTAATGTAATGCGCAAATCCGACGAGGTTCCATGGAGGAGGATTTCTTAGCATAGTTACATAAAGTGCGAGCGACGTCCCATTTTTGCGTAAGCAAAAATAAGCCAGCGCTCCTGCCTTCTAAGAGGAGCTAAACAAGTACAATAATCCTATTTCATAAACAAACAAGTAATATCAAATAAAAATCCTTTTGCAGCAGTCTTTATTGCACTCCAGTGCTGACTCTGTTTCCATAACACCTTGGAAAGGCCACTATAATATTGTCGAACATCTTCGTGTGTCCAGAGTCTTATGTCGTATTCTCTTATCACTATTTCATATTCCTGTTTTGCCCTATCAAATTTATTTATGTTATAAAAGCAGTTTGCTAAGCCAATTCTTGCATGAACATGAGAAGAAGAACCAGGCAGTACTGACATATATTCCTGCATAGCCAAAGCTATGTTTCCCATCTTTGTATAAAGGTCTGCTTTTCTAAGCGAGATGTTTTCACTAGTAGAAGACTGGTATTTCATTGCTAAAGAATAACAGTCCATAGCTTCTACATAACAATTTTTTTCTGTTAGGACATTACCTAACAACAACCAAACATCAGGATTAGAAGGGCTAAGTATTAATGCTTGCTGAACCTTTGACAAAGCATGATCTGGATCATTTTGGTGCCACAAGGCTTGCGTAGCCTCTTCTAACAACTCTTCAAGACGTGACATACTCACAAAAGAAAGGTATTGGAATAAAAAGCTTGGCCTTTATTTCTGATATAAATTTTTGCTTGTAGATGATACTGCGCGAGATCGGCCATTGTTGTCAAAGTAGTCGTCTGCGTAAACAGAGATGATGTACTTGCAGTCCACGCCGCCAAGACTTGAAGGCAAGACTCGCATCACGCCACTTTCTAGTTCTGCCAAATCAAACCATGCACTGGCTTTATCATATCCTCCTCTGTGAATGTTTGCTGCATTTAGATGTGCATACTTTGGCATAAGCCCTTGCATTTCCTGTGATTTAGCATACTCGCAGGTTTGATACTTGTCTTTCTTTATTGGAACAACGCTAAAGCATTTTTGGTCGTTTTGAAGAATAAACTGTCTCTTATGATCAAATGTTGCAATATCCTTTCCAAGCCTTTCTGATATGGTAACATCAATGTGGTAATTTCCTGTTTTAATCTCAAACATGTTAACAATCTTTTTTAAAGAATTCTCAGTTTGTGGCTCAAAAGGATACAGACGCCAAGTAGTCGTATTTTCACAGACGATGCCTACTAATGTTCTGGTTTGTTGGAAATTATCAGATTTATTAGTGCCATCAAGATAAAATCTGATTGCTGCAGCTTCATCAAGGGTTTGAGGCATAAGACCCTTTCGTAACCAGTAGTTCATATTATCACACCAAGTGCCAAAATCAGAGGTTTGTGTGCAATTAATGCCTAGTTTCTTTATTGGATAACCTTGCTCAGCTTTTACTCTTATTAAGTCTGGAACTAGTTTTATTACCGTAATACCTTCACCCAGGCTCTAAGAATGGATGGAGTATAAAATCTTATGCTTCTTGTGTATGTATTTAGTCATCGAGCATAGTGCAGTAAGTTTTGATAGATGGGTTTTCCTTGGAGTTTCCATGTCATGATGCTGCTCATGACGTTCCACCAGCAAGGAAAGAACGCCCTCCACCAGATGACCAGATTACTGACCCCTGCTTAATACGTACAGTAAAACAAAAGATTTAAATATAATTATATCCTAATTAGATTCATGCATCTTGAGTCAATAACAAGAAAATGGGGAAATTCTATGGGGATTACTATACCAAAAGATTTTGTGGAGTCAGAGGATCTCAAAGAAGGCCAGCATGTCATAGTAGATATCAGAAAAATAACTGACTTAAAAGGGTTACGAGGATTGGTTCGTTTCAAGAAGTCTGCCCAGCAGATCAAGGATGAGATGAGGATTGGCTGGCAATGACGATGTTTTTCTATGATAGTTATGCAATTATAGAGTATGTTAACGATAATCCGCATTTTGCTGATTATTTTGAAGTACATTCTGGGATTCTCTCTCTTTTGAATCTCTTGGAG
This sequence comes from uncultured Methanosarcinales archaeon, assembly GCA_964597775.1. Taxonomy (GTDB): domain Archaea; phylum Nanobdellota; class Nanobdellia; order Woesearchaeales; family JAGWAF01; genus JACQSU01. The sequence goes on along the minus strand of CAZQZJ010000024.1, from coordinate 11,563 downwards.
GTTTATTATATTGTCCTTAAAGAAGCTGGTTTGGAAAAGGCAGATATAATAATGGAACAATTGTTTCCATTTATTGTTCAACCAACAAAAAATGAGATTCGCCAAGCAATGACTTTTCGAAATAACCGCAAGAAACAAGATCTTTCCTACGCAGATTGTTTAGGGTATGTTATTTCCTTGAGCAGAGCCTTGCTGTTTTTGACTGGTGATAAACAATTTATAGGAATGGATAATGTCCAGTTTGTGAAATGAAAAAATAGGAGCTCCCCTTTTAAACCCCCTTGCGCCTCGCTTTATTCTTGGTACAAAAACGCTAAGTTGGCCAGAGACCGACATTAAGCGTTTTTTTATAATAAACCATCCAATACAATTTTTACATCGTGAGTCCCAATTTGGGCGAACAAGCAAAAATTACGCCGTCGCCCGGATTTGAACCGGGAGACCCCGAAGGGAACAGGATATCTTAAGACCTATGGTCTCGTGGTTCTCAGACAAAACCTGAGAATTTCCAGTCCTGCGCAGTACCGAGTTGTGCCACGACGGCAATAACAAAGAATGATAAAGACATTGTTTATATACCTACTCTTCAGCACTTGATTCTAACACAACAGCCTTGATCATATCAAAATAAAGCATGTTGACATTCTCACACTTGCCATTACATTTTACAATCTCAGCCCATGCCTTAGTTACCTCTCGTGAGCCAATGGTATCAACCTCATTATTAACATCAGTAAGTGCTTTTGAGAAATCAAGAATATCATCTGGTGAGTTCCAATATTTGTAGGTGCGAATAAGATTAAGAATCAAATCATTGTGTGGTATATTTTCCTCCTCAGTTACTGTAATAATAAAATTAAAATACTCTGCATCAGGACACGTGGTTGGCACGCATGCACTCAGCGATTTCCACTGATTTATTATCTTACGATTGTCAGTGGATCTTACTATGTCATCTGTTTGGGTGATGAGGGTTGAGCGTTTGATTACATCCAATTGGCCTTTGTGTAGGATCAAGGTGTTAAGAATTAGCTGTGGACCTTGATGTTGTCCTAGGTACTTGAATATGATGATGCCAAACATTACAACAAGCAGTGCAATAAGGAGCTGAACACTGCTTTTTTCAAGCATGCGTTTCCATGCTGGTTTGTGAATCTCAATATGTGGGCGTGAGAATGGATTTTTAGAAAGTCCTTGCATACCTGTTTTTCCGTCAGAAATCCTATATAAATACTTCGGTGAATTTATTCAATCATCTCAATTTCAATATTAAGCCCTTCAGGAATTGGTACTCTCATAACCAGTCTGAGTGCACGTTCATCCATTCCCAAATCAATTAGGCGTTTGTGAACTCGCATCTCATAGCGTTCCCATGTTGCTCTTCCATTGCCACATGGTCCTTTGCGAGTGGTAATCTTAAGTTTCTTAGTTGGTAGGGGAATTGGTCCTCTTATATCAACACCAGTCTTGGTTGCGATATCCTTGATATAATCACAGGTTTGGTTAACTTTGTTAATATCAATGCTTGCGAGTTTGATGCGTGCTTTTGCCATTGTTAATCTCTGTCTGTGCTTCACCGCGATCATGATGGTCGCGATGATAAGTATCCTAAGTTGAATAAAAGGAAAAAATTATTTGCCCATCTCTTTTTTAACCAAGTCAATAACCATTCCTGCAGCAACAGTTGATCCTGAATCTCGGACTGCAAATCGTGACATTTGTGGAATCTCAGATTGCTTTTCAATGCAGAGTGGCTGCATAGGTTTTATCTTGACCATTGCAACATCGCCATTCTTAATAAAATCAGGTTTGTCAGCAAGTTTTTCACCAGTGGCTGGATTTAGCGTGTTGGTAATCTCTGTGATTTGGCATGCAACTTGTGCAGTATGCACGTGGAAGACTGGCGTGTAGCCAATAGTAATCACAGTTGGATGATTAAGAACAACTATGCGTGCAGTAAATTCGCTTGCCACTGTTGGAACATTGTCCATGTGTCCAAGCACGTCTCCTCGTGTTATGTCATTTTTTGCAATGCCTCTGACATTGAATCCGACATTATCTCCTGGTTCTGCAGTTTGCAGTTGTTCATGGTGCATTTCAATGGTTTTGACTTCTCCAACTACTCCTTTTCCTTCTCTGCCAGGAACTACAATGACCTTGTCTCCTACTTTCATAATACCAGTTTCTACGCGTCCTACTGGTACAACTCCGATTCCAGTGATGTTGTATACATCTTGGAGTGGAAGTCGCAGTGGTAGGTTTGTTGGTTTATCAGGTGGTAAAAGGCTGTCCATTGCTTCAAGAAGTGTTGGTCCTTTGTACCATGGCATCTTATCAGTTTTCTTAACCACATTCTCACCTAGGTAAGATGCAAGTGGTACAAATTGGATTTTTGTAGGATCAAATCCAACAGATTTTAGTACAGTGGATACTTGTGTCTTTACTTCGTTGAATCGTGCTTCAGCATAGTTTGGAACATCCATTTTGTTTATAGCAACAATAAGTTGTCCAACTCCTTGGGTCTTTGCTAAAAAGATGTGTTCTTTTGTTTGTGCCATGACACCATCAGGTGCTGCAACAACAAGCACTCCACAGTCTGCTTGTGATGCTCCTGTTATCATGTTTTTAATAAAGTCTTTGTGTCCTGGTGCGTCGATTATAGTATAGTAATATTTTTGTGTCTCGAACTTTTTGTGAGCAAGGTCAATAGTGACTCCACGTTCTCGCTCTTCTTTGAGATTATCCATGACAAAGGCAAATTCAAATCCGCCTTTTCCAAGCTCTTCTGCCTTTTCTTTGAGCTTACGCATAGTCTGCTCGTCAATTGCTCCTGCATCAAAGAGCATACGTCCAACAGTTGTTGATTTACCGTGATCAACATGTCCAATAAAGACAAGGTTGATGTGTGTTTTGCCTTTTGCCATATGTATATCCTCCTATAAGCCTGAGTTTTGAATATGATCGTCAATAAATTTGACTCATAGGCGTGAAAACTGTGTTTATTTATAAATGTAACGGTTTTGTTATTAGATACGCGTGTCTTGTTTTATTGACTATTACGCCCCTAACATTCCTTGTGTAAGCCCCTTGCGTTTGATGATCTGTTGGATAACCTTGTTTGCAACCTCTAGTGGCATGCGTTCAAAAGCTTGATCTACAAGTGATGATGTTCCTCTACCAGCAGTTGCTGATCGCAGATCTGATGACCATCCTAGCATTTCTCCAACTGGAAGTTTTGCCTTGACATTGGTATGTGATCCAACTTCATTAATTTCAAGAATTTGTCCTCGTTTATTCATAACTAGTTTGGTAATCTCTCCAGTAAACTCAATAGGTGCTTCGATAAGATGCACTTGCATTGGTTCAAACAGCAGAGGATTAGCATTAACCATTGCAAGTTTGATTCCTTCACGAACAGCAGGATATGTCTGTGCTGGCCCTCGGTGAATAGCATCTTCATGCAGTCCTGCATCAACAAGAGTTACTTTCATGCCAAAACATGGTTCTCGTGCAAGTGGTCCTGCATCGCAAACTTGTTCAAATCCATCAATAACTAGCGGAAGGGTTTCTGAGAGTTGAACATTTCCGCGTGTAGTGTCCAAAAAGAGGTTTCCTTTGTACACATCCCGCACAGCTAATGCAGTGTCATTGTCATACCCAGCATCAACAAGTGTATCCCGCATTTTCATATCTCTTTTCTTGATCCTGCCCTCAGACAGGTTACCATTGCGAATCACCTCAAGAACATGAGGCTCGACTGGTTCAACAACAAAGACAAATTTGTTATGTCTATTCGGCGATTTTCCTTCAGCCTCTCCACTTTTTTTAGCTACAGTCTCACGATATGTAACAATAGGAGGAGATGTTTTGATCTGAACTCCTTTCTCACTAATGATCCTATTCTCAATAATTTCAAGATGAAGTTCTCCCATTCCGTGAATAAGGCTCTCGCCAGTTTCTTGGTTAACCTCAATCTTAATAGAAGGATCCTCTTTTCCAACCTTTCTTAACACCTCAATAAGTTTTGAAAGATCTTGTGGCTTTGTTGAGGTAATAGCCTTAGTGATTACTGGTTCAAAAATGTGTTTTAGTTCTTCAAATGGCTGATCAGGTTCGTCAGTAATTGTTTCGCCTGCAAATCCGCTGATTCCTCCAATTGCAAGAACGTTTCCTGCAGGAAGTTCTCCTGCAAGCTCTGGTTTGATTCCTTGGTAGATAAAGACCTGTCCAATTCGCTGTGTGGTTTTTGCCATATTAAAATAATAAGTTGATCCTTCACGAACAGTTCCTGAGTAAAGGCGACCAGCGCAGATCTCACGCCCAGATCTTGGTTCAATCATGACTCGTGTGATAACAAATGCAAGTTTTCCATTTGGATCGCAGGTTAATAATGACTTGCCAAGTAAGGATTCATGATCTCCTCTCCAGATTTTTGGGATACGATATTTTTGAGCAGCTACAGGATCAGGAAGATGCCTAATAACCATGTCAAGAATGACTTCGTTTAGTGCTGCGTTTTTCCATACCCAATCTTTTTTGCTTTTCTCATCCATCTCATACAAAGCAAGAATATCTTTGAAGCTCACATTTTTTTTCTGCATAAACGAAAGTGAGAGTGCCCAATTTTCCCGTGCTGAACCAAACGCTACTGAACCATCTTGGATATTCACCTTCCAAATCTCCTTAAACTCAGGTTCTGCAATCTGTTCAATAAGTCTGTTAAAGTCAATAATAAGTTGTCCAATACGTTTTTGAATCTGCTCAGGTGTGTATTGCATCTCTTTGATTAGTCGATCAACTTTGTTGATAAATAGTACAGGTTTGACACGCTCACGAAGTGCTTGTTTTAGCACAGTTTCTGTTTGTGGCATAATCCCCTCTGATGCGCATACAAGCACAACAGTGCCATCAATTGCTCGCATAGCGCGAGTAACATTTCCTCCAAAATCAACATGTCCTGGTGTATCAATAAGGTTGATAAGGTATTCTTGTCCTGCATATTCGTGAACCATTGAAACATTTGCAGCGTCAACAGTCATGAGTCTTTCTTGTTCATCTGCATGCTGCCAGGTTGCCATACCTTTCTCAAGCGAGCCTGCTATAGCCTCTGACATAAATCCGCTTGCTGCTAAAAGATTATCTGTAAAAGCAGTTTTTCCATGATGAATATGGGCACTTGTAGCAATATTTCGAATGTATTTCTGAGTTTTTGCAATACGCAGGGTTTTTTGCAGTCGTGTTTCATCAGCCATCTTGTTGTTCCTCAAAAGAGTAGTATACAATGTTTGACGAGGAGGGCAGGCTGGATGTTTTTAAGGGTTTCGTTTATAATAATTCTTTATTGGTACTTGTTTAGCTCCATGTACATGGCAGGAGCGCTGGCGTGGGACAAAGCAAGGTCGCATTTCGACCTTGTGCACAGCGAAGCCGAAGGCTTCGATTGTGTCAATATGCGAGCACGATGTTAGAATTTTACGCAAACCTGACGAGGTTCCAGATAGGAAGGTTTCGTTGTGTAGTAATATGATGTGCGAGCGACGTCCCATTTTTGCGCAAGCAAAAATAAGCCAGCGCTCCTGTAAAGAGAGGAGCTAAACAAGTACCTTTATTGTTATGAAACTCTAAATGATCTCCTCAGAACATAAAGAATTAAAAAGTAATGCATTAGTACATTGCAGATGGTTATCTATGACACAGTCATAATTGGCGGAGGTTCAACTGGATTTTCTGCAGCAATGTACTCTGGTAGACTTAATATGAAAACCTTGGTTGTGTGCGAGAATATTGGTGGAACTCTTGCTATTGCAGGTGCTATTGAAAACTGGCCTGGTATCAAATCTATTGATGGCTACGACCTTGTAGAAAAAATCAAAGAGCATGCACTAGAATATGGTATTACCATTGTTGAAAAAAAAGCAATCCAGATTCAGCGTAGTGGAGATCATTTTGAGGTTCAGGTCCAAGGAGCAGTCTATGAAACAAAGACTGTGATTTTTGCTACAGGAACGCGAGTGCGCAAACTCGGAGTTGTAGGAGAAGATGTCTATGCAAATAAAGGTGTTCACTATTGCGCACTCTGCGATGGGCCGTTGTACAAAGGTAAGATCTTAGGTGTAGTAGGTGGATCAGATTCAGCTGCAAAAGAAGCGTTAGTCCTTACTCAATATGGCAAAAAAGTATACCTCCTTTATAGGGGAGAGCAGATCCATCCAGAACCAGTCAATATGAAACGTGTTGACAAAAAGATTGCAGAAGGATCAATCACTATCATCAATAATACTAACATCACAGAAATTAAAGGTGACACAAAAAAAGTAACATCAGTTAATATTGATAAAGCTTATCTGGGAAAAACAAGCCTAGAACTTGATGGAATCTTTATTGAGATTGGTCATATTGCACTTTCAGAACTTGCAAAACCATTAGGTGTTGTACTTAATCAAAAAGGAGAGATTATTATTGATCGGGATGCCAAGACCAATATTGAGGGGGTTTTTGCAGCAGGAGATGTGGTTGATACAAAATTCAAGCAGGCTATCACAGGAGCAGGTGAAGCTGTACTTGCAGCATATTCAGCCTATAGCTATATTGGTGGGAAAGAGTTGTAAAGGTGTGATCAACGTTGAACTGGGGGATTGAATATGCTCTTTTCTTTGCTAAGATCGGTCAGTGGAGACCTAGCAAGCCACCGGTGTTGAGCGGCAGCAGCGCGATCACCGGTGGTGGGCGCTCGCAATTGACAAATGAGGTCGCGTCTGCTTTTTTTTTTATGATCAGGTTACATTTTGAAAATTGGCCAAAGTGAAGTTTTCAAAATGTTCACCGCAACTATTAAAAACGTGCTTGATGTTCCACCATTATGCTTATCTTTGAGAGAATCAAAACCAACAACTGTTGTTCATATATTATTGGATGTTCATCTATTAGAGAGGGAGTGATTATTGATCCAACTGGAGATCCGCAGCGATTTTTGGATGTTCTCAAAGAATATCGGCTCTCACCCTCCTTTATAATTGAAACCCACACCCATGCAGATCATCTTAGCATTGCACCCCAACTTGCAGCAACTACAGGCGCACGCATCGCTATGAGCGCAGCAGTTGAAGAACAACGCCTCAAAGCATCACAGGCTCCTAATGCTATTAAGGAGATTGTTCAACAAAATTCAGCATACAAGATCACGCGATTACTTCGTGATCAGGAAAAAATCTCAGTTGGAGAAATACCTGTCTATTTTTTCACTACACCTGGACATACAAAGGACTCCATGTGCATCTATGTTGAAAATCGCGTACTCACAGGGGATACACTCCATATCGGTAGTGTTGGGTGCATTGATCTTCCTGGTAGTGATGCAAGTGAGCTCTATGATTCCTTATCTACTAAACTCCTTTCACTTGGTCCTAATGTTGTGATTTATCCAGGACATGATTCAGGAGAAAATATTAACTCCTCACTTGGATATGAAGTAGTGAAAAATCCATTTCTTAATGTAAAAACAAAAGAAGAGTTTATCAAAAAAATAACTACTGCATTTGAGGATGTCAAACCAGGTATGGCATGCGGAGCAGTCCAAAGCACAACACTAACACAACGTCAAATCCCTGCTGCAATTGGGCCATCGCCAAAAGACACTATGCTCACACAAATGGCGCAATCCTTTATGCAACATCCGCCAGCAGATCAAATCATTACTCCACAAGAGCTTAAAAAAGTACAAGAGGTACAATCTATTTTTATCCTTGATGTTCGTCAGCCAGAGGAGGTGGTTGCTGGGAAAATTTCAGGTGCATATTCAATCCCACTAGCTGAACTTCCTTCCAGGCTTGAAGAATTACCAGCAGATCAAGGAGCAGCAATTGTCACTGTCTGTGCAAAAGGAGGCAGATCAGCAACTGCATTAATTTTTCTTAGGCAAGTTAAAGCATATACAAATATAAAAAATCTTCTTGGTGGAACAACAGCCTGGATACAAGCAGGGTACGCGACTGAGTAATACATTTAAAATCTTTTTATTGGTTTCATCTAAAAGAACTAGACAAATGACTACTGCGCAAGCTGTTCAAGACTGCTGGTATTGGCACGAAAACATTTGCAGACTTAGTGGGGTAGATTTATATAAATTTATTTATTTATATATATATATATATATATATATCAAGATGTGCTGAGGTGCAATGATGAAACGATTTAATGTGTTAATAACAAAAGGCGAGAACGGATTCATGATCGCTGAAGTTATAGAACTGTCTGGAATGTCTTTCCCAAGTAAGGACACGGGAAGAAGCTATTAAGAATATTAAAGAAGCTATTGAAGGTTATATTGAAGTTCTAAACGAGAAACACAGTGTGATATCAAGGTCTGACCTTTGCCAATTAAGATTTCTTGCTTCATCTAGTCGAAGACTGGCATAATAAAGAAACATGATAACAAGCTTGTGCTTCAAATTGTTTGTAGATTCTATCATCTTGTTTACTTCTTCTTTGCTTAGTACAAGAGGTAATTTTAGGGATTTTCTGGCAAGTGGCAGTTTCTCTTCAAACTTAATATTCAAGACGTTTTCATAGAAAAATTTCAAAGCAAAATATACTAATCGCATTTTCGACTTGCTTTTAGTTGTGTAGGATAACAAAAATTCTCTTGGCGTCTTGTCTGAAGCGAAAAAATCTTTCACGATAGCTATATAGGACTTACCTGTTTGGTAGGAATGCCTCCTAGTTTTATCTCTTCAACCAATTTCCCAATTAATCTGTATTTCTCATCTGACTAATAACTCTTGCTTTCATCTACCATATAATTTATTAGTAGAGAAGAAATATATAAAATCTCGCTTTTTATCCTAATTTAGCTACTATAACGAATATTTATCTCGCTTAATAGTTGTTAGTTGCAATTATTTTCAAGGGCTACGGTGGATAGGGACAATTTTATTATTTAGAAGGCGAGAAAACTATTTCCGAAAATCTTCCGGAAAAAACATCAAAAACTATTTATACTTATTACACTTTACATCTAAGTATCAATCATTAAATTAGAAAAACTTTGAGGGGGTTTAAAAAAAATGGCAAGTCAAGCACTAGAACAAATGTTAGAGTTTGCACCAAGTTTTGGGCAAACAAGAATGTATCAAACAATAGATAGATACACAACCGGAACAACACAACTATATAGTTTTGATCCGCCTGGATTAATGAATCAACAGCCATTTCAATTCGGATATGATTTACCGGGAACAAATACACAATTTCATTTCCATGGATCTGATGCAGATCATTTAGTATACGGTAGATTAAAAGATTATAATGGGAATGTGCTTTTTGAAGAGAAAAACAGCTTTAATTTAGCTATGAATGATTTAAGATTTGATCAAGGCGGATTTAAAAAGTTTCCCTGATTTTTTATTTTTTTACTTTTTGGAGGATAAACTATGAAGGAGCTTGAAATACAAATAATTAAGGAATTAGTGTTCTTTTATGCATCCTATATACATTACGGAAAAGAGCATATGAAAGAACTCGCTAAAGAAATTGAAAGTAAATATCTTCAATCATCTTCATTGATAAACCCTGAAACCTATAATTTAATAGGAAAATTAGTTGATTTCTATGCACCAACTAAAGCAAAATTGCCAGATTATAGAGAATCTCTAAAAATACTTAAAAAGCTTGTGCATATTCTTGAAGAGTATGAAGATGAAAAACAGAATAAATAAAGAAGAATTGCTCTCAGAATTATTGGTTGCTTTTGATAATTGGAAGAATAAGCATAATTTTAAATCATCTTTTGAAGAGTTAGATGAAATTTTTTTATAGGGGATTATATTCTAGCATCTGGTTTTGTTAGCCCAAAAATAAATCGTATGATTTGTGGTAGAATCAGAGATACATTTAATAGTTGGATTCAACAAATACATTCTTGGTTGATTCCTGCACCATATTCAATAATAAATACATCGGAAAATCAGTTGTTGAATGATAAAGAAAAGGAAGAATTAAATATTATTCTTAAAGATTTTATGTCAGTTATTTCTCTTAATGTGGAAGTAGGATTAACAAAGGATAAGCAAAAAGAGGCAGAAGCTACATCGTGATATTGTAGAGGGTGATGAATATCTTGTTCCGGCTCAGTAGAAAACTTCCGTGAATAAGCAAGTCTTTGTTCGGCGGAGTGCCGAGCAGGCGAAGACCTTGAATGCGACTTCTTTGTTTTGCATATGGACTTTGATTGCGCGTACTGTGCTTCCGGTGATTTTTTTGAGTACGCTGTGGAATGTCTCGCAGAGTGAGCGGTAGTTTGCCCTGAGGTTCTTGCGTTTTGCTTTTTTGAGGTATTCTCCTTTTGTGCGCCAGATTGGTACTTCTTTGTTTTTGACTTTGATTCTGTCTTCGGCTCCACATTTCTCGACGACAAATTTGCGTAGTGGCTCTCCGGTGTATCCTTTGTCTACGTCTAAGCTTTTCATGGGTTTGATTTTTTGTGCTTTGCGCACTAGCGGTAGTCCGTCCCATTGGTCGCTTGCTGGCCAGCGACGAATTTTGAAACATACTGGCAACTGATGATCCAAGTCAACTACGGTGCTCAGTTTGATATGTTTTCTGATCTTGCGCCGCTTTTTCTTATCCTTCTTCAATACAGTCGTGTAATAAGCGCTGGCCCGACTTGGTTGTAGCCCTGTCGAATCAATTCCAGAACGTATCCTAAGGCTTCTTGTACTTTGAACAAAAGACGAAACGAGTTTCGCTGCAAGATTACCTTGCAAGCGCTGTACAGCCTTATGTAAAGTAGTCCAATGAGGCACCTGTGCAACCCCAAACAAGGCCAAAATCCCCGGCATCTCCGAGACCATATCGACGATAAAACGATAAGACTTATCTTCCAGTTGCTTCAACGCAAATAACACAACATGAACCCAAACCCCATATTTCTTGGGATCATGCTTATGGGGATAACGTCTCACGTGTGCAATCTTTAGTGCCTTGAGCACTTGTTTAACAAACCTATAATAAACAGTCTTTTTCTTTTCTTTCATGGTGGGGCTGTACTCCCCACCCCCTACCAGCCTAACGGCAGGTAGGGCTTATTTTATAACTTTTCTACAGAGCCTATTGGTTTCATCTAAAAGAACTAGACAAAGGGCACTGCCACTAATTTTATAAATATTACCAAATTTAAGAGTTTATGATTTCCATACCACGTGGCTTTATTCTCTTGCCTGTAGATTGTGATGATCTCTATGAGGTCTCAAACGCTCCTTTGATCAAGTTCTCCTCTGGCAAAGCTAAGGCTGTAACATTCGAAGAGTTGATACAGAAAAGTTATTATGGAGGAGTTAGGCAAGCGCTTAGGCAGAAGCTACATCGTGATATTGTAGAGGGTGATGAATATCTTGTTCCACTAGATTTTAATACTGTTCTTGAACAACGAATTGAGTGGGCTTTATCTAACAAAGAGATCAACAAAGGCAAATTTGATGATCGTAAGCTCAGATTTTCAGGTTATGACAAAAGAGATAACAACATCTGCCTCTATCTTGGTCCAAGTCATTTTGAAGAGCACGCAGCA
>CAZQZJ010000023.1:0-16558 GCA_964597775.1 uncultured Methanosarcinales archaeon | reverse complement strand
CCCGGCGGGGGCATTCTACATTAGATGCACTGTCCCTGGATCCATGATTCACAAGGTAGTAATATCCAACCCACCCTAGCATCTGGAAGGTGAACTAGTGAGAGCGCAGATTATCTATCTTGTCGGTGACCAAGGACCAGAGCATTACAACGTTCACAGCGTACACAAGACGCATCGGGGCGCGCTCAAGTCGTTTGAAAAAGTACGCATAGAACTTTTTGAGAATGCGCAATCAAGTCTGGAATCCTGCAAAACCCGCAATGACGGTTTTGGCATTGCGATGTATGCAGAGATAGTCAAGAGGTTGTCAAACAAGGATCCAAGAACGATTGACAATTACCCCCAAGAGACCCCGTTTATCCACAAAAGGAAACTACAGGCATAACTTGTATCACCCCTCGGAAGTACGTTAAGTTTGGGAAAGCCCAGAACTTAGTACACTAAAACGTAACATATTTATATATAAGTAACATTTTAGCGTACTATATGGATCTTTCAAAAACAGAATTAAAGATACTAGCCGAGATTGCTCAAAGTAATAGAAGTGTGAGCGGGATTGCGAAATCTCTGAAGAAGAGCAAGGTCCAGATATATCGGGCAGGCAAAAAGCTCGTACAAAACCAGTGGATAAGGCTAAACAATGGGTTCTATGAGCCTTCAAAAATAGCTTTTGTTAATATGCTTATCCAGTTGTTAGGGGAGTTTCCTTCATTGATAGATGCCCTATCTGACTCCGGAATAAGTCTATTAACCACTCTCCTTGAGCCTAGATCCCTACCCGATATCTCTAAGCGGTGTCATCTAGGACGAACACAGGTTTTTAAGAAGCTGCGAGAAGCAAGGTCTATAAGTTTAGTTAAGCACAAGAACAGAAAGTATTCCCTCAATGATAAGGTGTGGCCTAAAGTAATTGAGTTCCTCCAAGAATTAAAAAAACATGAAGAAACCATTGATTCCAGAGTGCCTGCGAATTCTATTATCTATTATAAAGATGATAAGGAGATCATTTTCTCAAGCAAAGAAGAGATTGCTGCGACACCAACCGCATTTTCCGTATTTGCGAAGTATGGTATAAAGTTACTGTTAAGATCGCATTATTACTATCTTCCAAAGAAAACCTTGACAAAGGTAGATGTATTCAAACATGCATTGCAAATCGCAGAGAAAGAGAAGGACGCGAAGCACATTATCTTCGTAGCGTTGCTATACGCCAAGCACAGAAAAGAACTTTTCAACGTAAAGCACCCAATAATGGATTGCATCAACAAGATACTTGAAGGAGAGCACATTCCGGGTTATCCTACAATGGAAGAGATAAAAGACAGAGCTGAAGTCTATGATATCAAAATTTGAGGAACTCAATAAGCTATTGGATGAAATTGATACAAGTCTCAACAAGGATGTCCACTTCTATGTTATAGGCTGGGCGATGCTTCTCTATTATGGGTTAAAGGACGCGACAAAAGACATCGATATCATAGTTGACCACGAAAATGAATTCGAACAGGTTCAAACGGTGCTCAAGAAGCTAAAGTTCACTACAAGCGACCCTGAGGAATACGAACGCATCATGGGATTGAGCTACACGCGCTCGCTGCGCAATGTGCAGGCATTCATTGACTCCGCACAACAAGTAGGATTCGAGGGTCGTTACCGAATCATTTGCGTGGGCAGAGACGTCCCGCTATCAGAGCAGGCATTTTGGTTAGATCAAGGAATTTCTGCAAAGAAGTACACGAAGATCAGCCGGGGAGGCCTCATTGAGACACCCCATGTCTCAAAACCGCGCATCAATGGATGCAAATACAATCGTGAACGCGACTGGCTACACATACTCCATACAGGGGAAGTCGTTTTATGCTGTATGGACTGGTATCGTCAGCACGTCCTCGGCGACTTAAGTAAGGAATCAATACAAGCCGTATGGAACTCCGAGAGATACCGTGCGATCAGAGAACGGACTAGAGAAAGTTCGGATCCGAATTTCATTTGCAACAAGTGCGAGTGGAGCGTGCCGTATGAAGGACGCTGATTATGTAAAATCTTACTTCCAGTCCCCTGGAACTGTCGCAGAATGGTGGAATCCCACTGAAGGAGATTTTGCGCACGTATACTATCGTCAAATGCAGCAAGTTAAGCAATGGATTGAGCAATGCCAGCCACGAACGTGTTTGGAAGTGTCATGTGGAAAAGGAAGGGTAACAAGCCAATTGGAACAGCTTTGCTTCCAATATGTAGGGTCTGACATTTCGTCAGAAATGATTTCGCTTGCACGGGCAAGGTGCACGAGAGCGACGTTCATTCAAGGCGATGCTGAACAACTTGCACATCCCGAAGAGTCCTTTGATGCCGTCGTTTGCCTTGAAGCGCTGGTCCACTATCCAAATCCAGGGAATGCACTGAAGGAGTTTCATAGAGTTCTCAAGAAAGACGGAGTCTTGATTATAGACTCAGATAATCGGTACAGTTTAAGGAGACTGATAAAGAGAGTCTATTTGATGATGACAGGAGTCGCCGAATTTGGCGCTGATATTTTTAGACCATATTCCAAGCAAGAATTCACAACGTCAATTTGCCGCGCCGGTTTGCAGATCGAAGCATTTACATATTTTGGGGTGGCGAGTCCGATACGCATCAGTGCGAAGGAGCGAACGATGTATATCATCTCTCCTGTAGTGAGCAGGTATTTGGACAACTTTAAATTAGACGCTTTGCCACTACTGCAACAACTTGCAACATACCATTTAGTGAAGGCGAGAAAAAAATGACGAAAGCTTCAAGAATCAGGGTTGGTGTCGTACTCCGGAAAAACAACGAGATCCTTGTGATCCGGATGCACCGGGAGAATGGCGATATCTTTGTCCTTCCAGGAGGGGGACTTGAGGTCGGTGAAGGCATTATTGAATGCGCAAAGCGGGAAGTCAAAGAGGAGACTGGTCTGACCATTGAACTGCACAAAATTCTTTACCTAAAAGATCTTGTAACTGCAACCGACCATGCGCTTGAAATGGTTATCCTTGGTAACATCACAGGAGGCTACATCGTCAAGGGATTTGATCCTGAGAATAAAGGATGTAACATCCTCAAAGAAGTTACATGGATTTCCGTAGACGAGTTAAAAAATCTTAATTTTCATCCGAAACAACTGCGCGAGGCACTCCCAACTGCTTTCAAAAGCGACTTCGCAGACGCCACCACCTATTTGGGCAAGTTTCAGTATCCTGAATAGGTCCAGGAAAACGCAAGGATCATGTTGAGCATGTACGATCTTTATAAGCCCTCAGACCTATGGTGAATAACATGGCATCATCAAATCTGCGGAAGTTGTTCGTACTAAACCTATGCAACAACTTGTGCTGGCTGGGCTAATATTTTAATGTCCCACACCTAATTTGAGTGATAACTTTTTAAATTAGATTATATCTCCCCAAGCAATGAACATTCGTCTTGCCGCTTCAGTTGATTTTTCATGGGAAACAATTGATAGTCTTGTTGAAGGAATTCAGGATGTTTTCCCAACACAGGTTAAGATGGTTAAAAAAGTTCGATTTCGAGTTGATAAAAAAAAGATTGCTTCTTCAAGAAAGGATTTCATGGCTGCAAACCCATTTAACTTTTTTATGAAAGATAACTGCTATATAGACTGGGTTCGCAATGACGAGGTACCTGACAGGGAAGTGATTTATTTCAACCTTCAGAGGGTCTATGAACAACATGAAAGTAAAAGAAATGGAGGATTGTTAATGATCATGTTTGGCCGTCCTTTTATGTTTCCTAATCCAAACCCTCCTTTGTACGATGCGCGGTGGGCAGGGCCAAACATGAAAGGCAGGATATATTATTCCGGTCTTTTTTATAGGCAGAAGAACCTGGCTATTGTTGGTCTGGAAACGAGCCCGAGCGGTAACAATATAAAACTTGCTTGCCATGAAATTGCACATAGTGTTTTGGGTAACGATGATCATAACGATGGTAATTGTTCTGATTCCTCCCCTGACCACTGCACATCAAAGGTAAAGGGCGGGTATTGTATTATGAATTCTCAAGGCTGTTGGAAAGAAGAAGTGGACCTGGTTTACCTTGGTTTTTGTAAAGAATGTAAAACTAAGATTTGCAGAAGTGTTTGATTGGTGTGAAAGGGATGGAAAATTCGAACCATTGAGGACAAGGATCTGACAGCTTGGATCAGAGTACTCACAAAGCCATCCTCAAAAACTTCTACAAATGACTCAAGGGCAATAACGAGAATTTTCCTCCAGAGGTGAAGTGGATTAAAGCCACAATCAAACGGAAGGATCTTCCGCTCCAGAATCTGCCTCGAGGGTAGCGCTTTCGAAAACCTTGGTGGTCCTCAAACATGCATTTTGCCTAGCGTGATTTGAGCATGATTTCAGCGTTTGTACAGAGTAGCTTTTTGGAATGTTGACTTGGAAGTGCACGTGATTGCCTACAAATCCTATCGTCCCAAACTGGAATCCTGCGGATTCCAGTTCTCGAAATGCGTTCGTGCATGTGTCGATATATGATTGTTTTAGAAAGCAATTGAATCTGTATTTGCTGCCTCTCTTGTTGTGCACTGATATTGTAATTGCAAGGTATTTTAAGAGGGGTCCTCTCAATAACCCAGATGAATGAGAGCTAACCAAAAGGGTTGATGCAGAGACTTAGTACATTGAATAGATAATAAGAAATTTGCAACCAGCTACATTTTTATGCTGAGTTATTTCCTGCTTTTTTATGAACATCGGATTTCAAGGAATTCATGGTGCATACAGCGAGGTTGGAATCTTTTCTCACTTTGGCAAGGATGTGACTACGCTTGGATTTGAAACATTTGATGATGTAATATCTGCTATCAAACACAAAGAGATTGATTACGGATTTTTGCCAATTGAAAACAGCATTGTAGGAAGCATTGCAGAGAATATTGACTTGCTTGTTCGCGAAGACCTCTATATTATTGCAGAGATCTATCTTCGCATTAGACACTACCTGCTTGGTTGCAAAGGAGCGTCATTGTCTGAGATCAAAGAGGCATTATCTCATCCTGCTGCGCTTTCACAATGCAAGGATTTTCTACAAATGAATAGCATAAAAGCAATTTCTGTGTATGACACTGCTGGAGCTGCAAAAATAGTATCTGATACCAAGAATGCAGCGCATGCAGCCATTGCATCTGAATTATGCGCAGAATTGTATGGCCTTGATGTGCTTGCCAAGGATATTCAAAGTTTCAAGGATAATTTCACCAGGTTCTTTGTAGTAGTAAGAAAAGAAGACCTCCCAAAGGATATTAAACAAGAGAAAACAACATTTGTTTTCAAAACATACCATCGTCCAGGAGCGCTTGTTATGATCTTGCAAATATTATCAAAGCATTCCATTAATATGACCAAACTTGAATCTAGGCCTATTCCTGAAAATCCGTGGCAATACGCATTTTTGGTTGATATTGAAGCAGGGCTTTATGACACTGTTGTATTGCAAGCCTTAGCAGAGATTGGAAATGCAACTCCTTGGTACAAAGTGCTTGGAAGCTATCCAAAAGCAGAAAAGAATGGTTTATTTGAGTAGGTTTTAATAACTTATACTTATAATCTGGCCCAATGCAACAGCGACACTATAATGACTCAATTCGTGATTTAGATTTTCAACGTGATATCAACAAAAGTAATGAGTATGTTGCAGAAGATAGATTACAATCTAATGATCGTATAAAAACAAGACGTTCACTAACAATTTATCTAAACGAGACTAGCAAGTACCCATTACTAACATCTGATGAAGAATTGACATATGGTAAACTTATTAGAGAAGGAATTACTAAGGAAATCCAGGAAGATGCCAGGAATAAATTAGTACAATCAAATTTACGATTAGTACTTAATGTTGGTAAGAGATACAAATATTTTAGAAGGTATCCTGGTTTGCTCCAAGATCTAATTCAAGGAGGCAATCTTGGCTTGATCCAAGCTGCAACAAAATTTGATTATACAAAAGGATACAAGTTTTCAACATATGCAATATGGTGGATTAGACAGGCAATGACGCGAATAATCCAGAGTGATTATCGCCTGATTAATGTGCCAATTTACAAACAGGATGAACTATACAAGATTATAGCTGCACGCAAACTGCTAAAAAATACAAAAGGAAATGATCCAGAGTTAGAAGAGATCGCAAGTGAAACCAAACTGCCTGTTAAAAGAATTGAGCAGATTCTAATTGATTGCCGTGAGACAGTATCATTGCACAGCCCTTGCGTGCCTGGAGACAGTGATGCTAAACCTTTAGACCATATGATTACTGCTCCACAAATTAATTGGGATGAATCATTTGTTCGTGGAAAGATTGAGGATGTTCTTGAAACAATCACAAAAAGGGAAGCTGATATCATAAAATTCCGCCATGGACTTTATGATGGTTCTCCTCTTACTCTTACCCAGGTTGGTGAAATATTTGGATTGACTCGTGAGAGGGTGCGACAGATAGAAGCAACAGCATTGAATAAATTACGTCATCCATCACGATCAAGACAACTACGTGATTTGTATATTCAAGGAGAATAATATTTCTCATACCATAGCAGTATAGCCCTGCATGTCCCAATAACATTTCGCGTTATTGAAACTACTTGTTCATTATTTCTTTGCAACAACTCAGTTAGTTCACAAGATGAGGTGATGCTTGGAAACATAAAACCTAAAATAGGAGGGCAGGGATTTCTTTTTTGACGCTCAAAAATCAACCTTGCTTTCTTCTCATCAGAAAGCTCAAAAAGAAGAGGACCAGGAACATAATTAATAATACCATTCTTTATATCAGAGAGACTAACTAATCGACGAAGGTTTCCTGTGTATGTCACAGGCCTATCCCATTCATAATTTGGCAATCCATTAGTTCTACAGATTTGAACAATGTACTTGTCTAATATATCTTCAAGCTGATCTTGGCCTGGCTCCTTAGGATCTACTAGAGGATATATACTGGCAATTATCACTTTAATATTTTCTTCGTCTTCTTTAGCCATGGTGCTTATCTGAGAAGAAATTCTTTACTCATTAATTAAGGATTGGCTTATTCAAGATGAAAAAATGGGAGCGCCCCTTTTAAACCATCTTCTGCTTTGCTTTATTCTTGGTACAAAAACTTAAGTTGACCAGAATCAGACATTAAGCGTTTTTTATAATAATAAAATGCTATATCTATCTTCTTAGGCCTTGCGCCTTTTGTCTAAACACTCCCCACAGAATATTCGCGATTCATGTATCTCTGTATTACAGCCAAGACACACATTTGGAATCAGATACATAGGTTTAGGTGTTGCTTGTGCCTATTTATATCTTTTGAAAAGATGATTAAAACTACGTACCTTGACACCCTGCAACTTTCTCGTCGGGATGATCCGAACAGGTCGTCCAGTATACTTTTTTGTACCTCAATCTATAGTTTCAAGTTGACTAATTCGGAATGCATATAAACTCCAGATTCTAAAACTAATTGTTTAATTGGGGGTGAAATTCAGAAAACGAATTTCCAACCGCAACACTGCTTTGTTTGCGGAACTCAAAAAGCCTTGAAGGCTTTTTCTGGATTTGGGGGGTGGTTTTTTTTTTTAAAATAACAAATGATATAAATTACTTTATTCTCTGTACAAAGATCCGTATATGTAATGCCGTCGTGGCACAATCCGGTACTGCGGCGGTCTCGAAAACCGCTTCCCTTCGGGGTCTCTCGGTTCAAATCCGAGCGACGGCGTCTATTAATTATATACAAACCAATTCACAACAGCTATTTATAGGAGATAGCAAGAGAAATAAGTAATGAAATGGATAAATACAGCATATACAAATAAGCGATTCTTGGAAAAACTAAGTGAAGAGTTTCAGAGAAATAAGCCATTTTCCCATTTGGTAATGCCACGTTTTCTTGTAACAGCAGTGTATATCCAATTAAGACAAGCGCTGCTTCAAGAGCCATTTGAATTAAAATCATCAGATCTATTTGAAATGTATCAAACCAAAGATTTGAGAACTGCATCAGGGATTCTAAAAGAGTTTCAGGCATTTCTCTCATCTAGACAAATGCATAATTGTATAAAAAATGTCACAGGGATTTCTACAAAAGGAAGTGTTGATGCATCTGGATCATTGTATAAAAATACCCAGTATTTGTTACCTCATGATGATCGATTAGAATCAAGAAAGGTTGCGTTTATGCTGTATTGTTCAAGCCTTAGAACAAAGGAAGGTGGCCAACTTGATATGTTTAGCTCAGATCAGCATAATCCTACTTTGGTTCAACAATCATATTGCCCAGAAGAAAATACATTCATCATATTCGAGGTTTCACATAAGTCCTGGCATCAAGTGCGTGAGGTTATAGATGCTAATCGATTTTCTATTGGAGGTTGGTTTCATGCTTGAGCTAAATGAATATTATACAAATAAAGAAGTGCTAGACAGTATCAGATTTCGATTAAAAAAAGAGCACAGTATAAAACTTCAGGAGATCTTTTCACAAAGGTTCTATAAAATACTCAAGATGCAGTGTGATACAATAAAATGGATAAGAAGTGTGGAACCGCAAAATCATTCATACGCTACAGCTGTAAAGATCCCACTTGCAATCACAAAGATGCTAACATCTTCTTGGTGGAAGACATGGCTGCAATCCTGGACAGAATGCAAGACACAGATCATGAACCCAAAGCTGCTATTATTTAGTAAAGGTGATTACACACTACAACATGAAAAACAGATTAGTGGCCTGCACATGCTTATCGATATTGGTGATGTATGGGATGATGAATCTGGAGGTTTTACTTTAGTTGTAAAACAAGGAAAAGAATGTGTGAGAATTAGTCCTACTCCAAATTCCTTAGCTGTGTTTAACAAAAAAAAAGGTATGAACTCTTTTGTTAAATATGTGAATCATGATGCATGCAGTAAACACAGGATTGTTCTTTATACTGTCTACAAAAGATAAGCAATAAAAAATCCCAACCTGGGCAGAGCCCAGGGGTATTTTTTAATCTCAAATTGGCAAATATATCCGATGCAGAGCATCAGGGATATGAACCCATTTGAGAAATCAACAGAGAGGCAACACAAAACACAAAGTCTCTTCCAACCTCATGCCAGGAGAGCGGTATCTTGAATCGCATGCCAAGACAGCCACAATTTTTAAGCTTCTTCTTTTCAAAAAGTGCTTTTGTAAGGATAATGCAAAGACCTGCAAAAAAAACTGCAGATGCAATACTTGCATAGAAAAGATGATAGCGAAAAAGTAGAGAAAATCCTAAAATGATCTCAACAAATGGGATTACATACGCTATTTTTCTTGTGAGTGCATATGACAATACTGCAAATTGTTCTGCAATCTGCGCAAAACCTCTAAGATCCAATAGTTTAAGCCCTCCTGTAATAATAAGGACAAGCCCAAGCAACGTGCGAATGATATCAATAATCATAGTGTTAGGTTACATAGATTTTAGATGGCATAATGGGAATATAATAAGATGGGAATATATAAAGTGCGCTTTTTAATAGTTGTAGAGGGAAGTTTTAAGTACGAGACATCTAAATGTTTTATAAATGACGCTTAGACATGATACACATATTGACGGTGTTCATATCAAGGATATTATCCTTGGCGGCCAAGATGGATTAGTTAATGTGCTTGGATTGGTGCTAGGGGTTGCTGCAGCTACGCATGATGTACGGCTGGTAATTATTTCTGGACTTGCAGGAACCTTTGCTGAGTCTATTTCAATGGCTGCTGTTGCATATACTTCAGCAAAAGCTGCTAGAGATTTCTATTTTGGAGAATTAGCTAGGGAAGAAAGTGAGATTGAAACAATTCCTCATATTGAAAAAAAAGAGATTGAGGATATCTACAAGAAAAAGGGTTTTAGAGGGACGTTGCTAAAACAAGTGGTGAATAAGATAACTTCAAGGCGTGAGGTGTGGCTCTTAACAATGATGTCTGAGGAACTGCGGATGTTTCCTGACGATTATATGAACCCAGCGAGTGATGCCATGATTGTTGGATTTTCCTCACTAATTGGTTCTCTTGTTCCACTTGTTGCATTTTTTTATGTAAACAATGTTGGTGTAGGGATTGTGTTGTCAGTAATTATTTCTGCAATTGCCTTATTTGTAACTGGCGCGCTTAAGGCTAAGTATACTATTGGGGATTGGAAAAAAAGTGGTATAGAGATGATGCTTATTGGTTTAGCATCTGCATTAATTGGATATGGTATTGGACGAATCTTAGGCGTGGCATTTTGATGAAGAGATTTTTATAATATGATACTTTTCTAGCTGTTATGGGACTTCCTGTTCGTGTGATTATACACATTGATCTTGATGCGTTTTTTGCAAGTGTAGAGATGCGTGAGCATCCAGAGATTGCTCATGATCCTGTAGTGATTGGTGCAGACCCAAAGTCTGGTAATGGCCGCGGAGTAGTAGCGACATGTAATTACAAGGCTCGAGAGTTTGGAATCTGCTCTGCAATGCCTATCTCTACTGCATATAAGCGCTGTCCTAATGCAGTATTTCTACCAGTTAATATGCTATTATATAAACGTGTTTCAGAGCGTATTATGACTATTCTTCAATCGTTTGCTGATGAATTTGAACAGGTCTCAATTGATGAGGCATTTCTAGATGTTTCAGTGCAGTGTTTGGAAATGGATACTGCAGCGCAGTTGGCAAAGAAAATTAAGAATGCTATTTGGCACTCAGAAATGCTAACATGTTCAATTGGAATTGCCCCAAATAAGACAGTGGCAAAGATTGCTTCTGAACAGCAAAAACCTGATGGGATTACTGTGGTAAAACACAGCGATGTTAAGAATTTTTTATTTCCACTTCCCATACGCAGACTTCCAGGCATTGGACCTAAGACAGAGGAGCGTCTGCTAACATTTGGTATCATGACAATTGATCAACTTGCAAAGGTTCCAGAGCATTATCTAGTTACTGAATTTGGAGTGTGGGGTACGAGATTGCATTATCTGGCTAATGGTGTTGATGACTCTTTAGTACAAGCTAATCAAGGACTCAAGTCAGTATCAAGATTTCATACATTTGAGAGGGATTTAGGTGATACTAAAGAGGTAGAACAGAAATTAGATCTGTTATGTGAAAAAGCACACAAAGAAATATTACATAACAATCTCAAAACCAGAACAGTTGGAATTAAAATCCGTTTTGAGGATTTTGAGACACATACTAAAGAACGATCAAGAAAATATGCGTATAAGAATTGCGCTGAGATAAAACAGGTTATACATGAACTGATTCAAGGGTTTACAAAGAGTAAAAAAAAGATACGTCTTATTGGTGTTTGTTTTGCAAATCTAGAGAATGCAGATACTGGCCAGCGCAGAGTGGATGAATTCTTCTAAACGTTTATATAGGTGAGATAAGAGTTGTTTAGTATGGTTGATCCTTGGAAAGAAGACCAAAAAAGACAAAAAGATAGAGCACCTAGATTTTATTTATCAATTATTAACTGCCTGCTCATTGTCCTACTTATCCTTATTGGATTATATCTGTGGAAAAGTTCTCAATACAATGAACTAAAAGAGAAAAACACCAATATAGAAGAGAAGTTGGCTATAAAAGATAAGGAGATGCAACAATCTGTTTCAGAGGCTGAACTGCAAAAGGCAGTTGCTATCAAGGATGCAGCTAAATTACCTACAGTGGAGAATGAACTCTACAAACTAAGTCTCAAACTCTTAGAACTTAACAGATCTATGCTTGCCCTTGAGGAAGGGCAGCGTGCAGTAAAGTATGCTTGTATTTCATCGACAGAGTGTCGAGATATCTACTTGAACCTAACTATCAATGTGTTTCTTACAGGAAAGAGTTTGCAAACAAATCTTGTTAGCATGGAGAAAGGACTTGATTACCACCAATATTTCTTAGCACCTGTAGAAACAGGGAATTTTACCTTTACAGAACTAGGATTTATCAAACAAAATTGTGCAAATAAATGGTATGAGATTCCTGGACTTTACGTAACAAGATATACCATGCGCTTGATAACAGATTCTAACAAACGAATTCAGATTATTATGAATGACAAATCAGCAGATATTCTTTGCGCATGGCTAATTGACGATCCTACAAATAACTATACTATAATTGCGTGATAAAAAAAAGGAGTTCCATTCTTTTTAATGAAAAAAGGGGCGCTCCCATTTTTTCATTTTTGTTGAATCTGTGGATATTCGCCATCCCTTTTATACGCCTGCCGGGAATCGAACCCGGATCCCAAGCTTGGGAAGCTCGTATCATACCACTAGACCACAGGCGTGTTTTTTTTGGGCTTGTTCGCACTCGCGATGCTCGTGCTCACTATGCAAAAATGAGAATGAGAAGACGGTTTTTAAGAGTTGTTAAAAATAGAGAACTTAAACAATCATTACACTGAAATTTACGTTGGGTTTTTATACTCGGGATAGTATATTCATTAGTATGTATCGTAGTTATAAACAACGGTGTATGAATTGTAAGAAGAATATGGTGATTATTCAATCATTTAAGCAGCGTCCTGTGTGTGAGGAATGCCAAAAAAGATCGCTTAGTGGTAAGATTGAGAATCCTAAGTTTAAAAAACTCTTTGACATAGACCCATGTTTTTATGAACAATCAAATTTTTTGCGTGACATACGGTATCAATATTCGTTATATCACAATTTGACAGAGAAACAAGTGAATGCTTTTAAGAAAGTGGTTCATGAGTTTAAGAATCCTAAAAAGGTTGAATCCAAACAACAGGTGCCTAATATTTTACCTAAGAAGCAGTCAGGCTTGATGCGAAGTGAACGTAGTGTGTTACGAGCATTACGAACAAAATAATAAAATAAAAGATTAATTTAAAAAGATTGTGTCACCTCACCAACATATCAATCTTCAACTTTATCTCCCATTGTGTGCCGTGTGTGGCATGGTGTTATTATGGTGAGAATCTGTATGCTTCAATGCAAGAACTAGAGACACTTGGTGTGCCACAGATTAGCCAAAAACAAGATGGTTCGTGAGAGTTCTTGGGCAAAGATACCTTGTGCTCAGCATATGATCAGCTGCCTTTGGAGTGCCGTATCTTTCAGTTTGACATCCAGGCGATTGAAGGAGCGCTTATGTGGGTGGTGTGGCAGAACTGTCCAGCGCAGTTTCACATGAAGCACGAGACTTTTCTTAGGGAGCTTGAAACGAAACTATCAGCAAAGTATGATCTTGCTTATCTCATGGATTATGTTGCGTATCATAAAGATCACCAACCTGTAAAATACAGGAATCTCCAATATGAAATACTTAGACCTATTGTTTGGAATAGCTTCTAACTTCTAAAAAAAACACAGCAACATATCTTTGCATGACCCTTATATACAACTGAATATATATCAAATCCATGTCATCATTTTGGAAGATTGTTAATGAAGTGATACTAAAATCAGATGTTATCTTAATAGTGTTAGACGCTAGATTTGTTGAGTCTACGCGTAATGCTAAAATCGATAGCAAGATAGCAAGAACAAAAAAGCCTATAATTCACGTGATAACAAAATGCGATCTCGTTAACAAAGATCTTCTTGAGAAATACAAACAAATACTCTATCCTTGCGTGTTTGTCTCATCTACCAAGTTTCATGGTGTGAAGATGTTAAAGGAAAGAATATATCAGGAAGGAAGTAAGAGACAATTGCAAAATAACGAGATCATAGTGGGTGTCTTAGGATACCCTAACACAGGAAAGTCGTCACTTATCAATGCAATGACAGGCACAAACGCAGCTTCCACAAGCAAGTTAAGTGGCTGGACAAAAGCTATGAAAATGATTCGTGCAAGTAAAGGTTTAGTATTCTTAGACACACCTGGAGTAATGTCAATACACAAAAATAACATTATAAAGCAGACTATCACTGGATCAATTGATTTCTCTAAGACCAAAGATCTTGATATAGCTGTAGCGAGTATCATTGATTCAAACCCTTATTTGATAGAATCATTCTACAATGTCTCCAAACACAAAGACCCTGAAGAAACAGTAAAGGAGATAGCGATCAAGTACAAGATGCTTCAAAAAGGCAACAAACCAGATGTGAATAGAGCGTACAGGCTTATTCTAACAGATTGGCAAGAGGGAAAAATCACTGTGCATGATTAGATATGTCTTAGATAAGCAGTTTTTTAATTATAAAGATATCTGATATGAACAAAATGGTGCGCTGCCACTTTTTTATCTATGAAAACTATGGACAAATGCATGCGATGCTATTCCAATAATAATAAGACCAATAATACCGACAACTGCTGCACCTGGTAGGATATTGTAAAGCAGATACATTACACTGATTCCAAGAACTGCACTGATAGTACCAATCGTTATCTGATCCCATGTTACCATGGTCAGCAGAATTCACATTGATGCTTGCCATCATGCTTGGTATCAAGTGTTGCACATTTTTTTGAACAATAATGTTTGCCTTGTTTTAGTGTTCCTGATCCTTTGATTGTTGTTCCACACATAGCACATGTTGCCATACAATCACCTCATTATGATTTAGCTAATATCCCTATGGGTTTCATACATAAAAGCTGCATTTTTATCATGCTTTTTAATTTCTGCTATGACACGCAAAAAAATTTGATGTGAAGTCACGACATGTTTTGCTATTGCCCAGGTTTTAATTGTGGCACAGACTTTTTCACAAATCTGTTCACATTGCATCTTTGGAATACTTGCATTCAAACATGCTTCATAACATGAGCCATACACTTTTCTTTCATCAAATTCCTCAGTGTGACCAGCTCGCTTTACTGTGCAGATCTTGCAGCTTTGTTTATTTTTCATAAATCTTCACCCCAAGTTAATTGTTCCGTTTGCAATGAGCATCAGCATCCAGCCTAATGCTACAAGCAATAGTCCTATAAAGAGTCGCATGTATGGCCTAACATCTTGTTTCCACTTCTTGAGCTCATGCAGTTTCTTACCAGCAGCAACCATGATGATGATAATAATAAGAGGAAGTACAAAGATAAAGTTGTACAAAAGCAAGAGGAGAAATGCAGTCCAATCAAAGTAAAGTGAGAGCATGGTAATAATAGCAAGATATGGAGCACCTGTGCATGGAAGTTCAACAGCTGACACAAACATGCCCATAAGAATTACACCAGGAACTGTTGCTTTTTGTGCATAGACATCAATTTGTTTTGCAAATCGAGATGGGATTGCAAGAGAGAACCACTTTCCATACCAGAAGAAATCTTTGATTTCAATTAATCCTGCAAAAACAATAAATGTGCCAACTGCAATAGAAATATATTCTGCAGCATATAGTGGTATAGAAGCCATTCCATAAAGCAGTCCTAATCCTGCAAGAAGGTATGTGATGTAGACTGTTGCAACGTAAAAAAAACCTAACATAAGCATGCGTGCCATACTCTTGCGTAGTGCAATAAGAACTGAGAGCATAAGAATAAGCACGCCTATTGCGCATGGATTAATAGAGTCAATAACTGCACTAAGCACTACAGTGGTGATTGCAGGAATAGTTGCTTCAACTGCCATAGATATCACCTCTCTTTATTGCAGCATTGTAGGATTCACAGATTCGGCGTGTTTGCTCTTTTTCTTTTCCAAACTCTATAATCAAACAATCTCCTGGAGGAACATTACTATAAGGTGAAATAACATAATGCTCAAAATCTTTTAATTTTACTTGCTTGTAGACCTTACCTGTTGTATGATACACAAATACTTGCAGCATACCTGAAGTACCATCAGGACACTTATCCATATTTTCTACGCGTCTGATACCAGAATCTGTAGGAAAAATAAGCACATCATTGCTAAGCACACCGCCAAGAGCGTTAAAAAATGATGCTAGGGTTGCATGACTCTTTTTAAGAAGAACACCCTCAACATGCACTCTATTATCACCATGCTCATGAAGCACTGGATTGCCAACAAGATTAGAAAAACCTGTTGCATTGATAAGATCCTTATGCTGATCACAGATAAAGACTTCAAAGTCTGCATGCCAGTGAACAGGTCCTTTTGTTTCTGAAGCTATATTAAGAGAAACTGTTGAATAAAAAAGATACAATGTAGCAATGATTACTGGAATAGCAATAATCAAGAAAAAAACCCACTTAGCACTATTTGTGCGTGGTTTTATTCGAAGTGCTGCAAATACACTTGCAATTGCAATTACACCAGCAATAGAAAGCACCCAAATAATCTGCAAACGAAGATCACTTACTGCTTGTGCAGATCCACCTCCAACATGAGCATATCCAACACTTAGCACTAGTAAGAATCCTAATATATATACTAAAAAAACAGCGTGTTTTTGCATATTCTAATTCTCAAAAATGACATATATAATAGTTACTAATTATTAAGCTGTAAAGTTAGCGACACCTATTTTAGTGTAAAAAAGCTTATCGGTACCAGATAAATTTAAGAACTTCGAGTTCCTAATTTCTTGTATAAAAACTATGAAGAAAAATCTTTACATTGTAATTGGAGTAGC
>CAZQZJ010000022.1:0-17252 GCA_964597775.1 uncultured Methanosarcinales archaeon | reverse complement strand
ACAGAAGACGAATCACCTACTTCACCAATCAGGACTAATATCCGCGCAAAGCCGGTTTGGTACATGTCAAGAACCACCGGTGATCGCTCGCTAGCGCTCGCTCAACACCGGTGGCATGATAGCGGTGGTTCTTGAGCATGCTCAGGATGCCACCACATCAATAAAAAATTGAAATGCGCTTTCGCTTACCCACCAGTGGAAACACTGGTGGCATCCTGACATGTCAAACCATGTTGCAATGAACCTATTTTGGAAATCATTCTAACTTGGTTTTGTGTTAAAGCATCAGCTGCAACAACCATAATCTTATCCTCTGGATAGAATGCTATATGAGAGACATACTCTATAGGATTTGCAAATTCCCTAGGATTAATCTCTAAAACAGGACCAACAATACGATTTACATAAACTCTCTTCGCACTAGGAACATAGCTAAATTCATCAACAACAACACCGTCTGTTAGAGTGTACATAAGATAAAGAGGATTTGTTTTCTTAACAAGACACTCTAATGTTCTTCCATATTTTTGTATATCAGAATCAGAGAGCATCTCAACATAAGGAGCACGCTTTTCCTGAATATGCTGCTGCATCACATGCATGGATTCAGACCCTGAATAAACCAATCTATTTTTGATCATTTATAACAAGTCAAGGCAAAGCAGGTTATTAAACGTTCCTATTAAAAAACACTTTTTCATTCAAGTATCTCAAGAATGCGTGCTCGAATCTTTGCCTTGCCTCCTGATGGATCTGCAAGGGTTTTGTCACACACAAGACATTTTACAACAGTTGAGGCCTTTCCAAACATGGTTTGCTCATTCTTACACTTTGGACACCTAATCTTTAGAAATTTGCTGGATGGTTCTAGATTGTTTAACATTGTTTCACCTATTGTTTAAATTCTACTTTACGAGCTCTAACACCTCTTTTTTGAGAAGATGCTTTTTTGCATACTGCACATGTGAATCGTAAATCCATTTTTTTTGATGTTTTTTTACCATACATCTTACGTGAGGTGATAGGTGGACGAGAATACCTACCCTGGTTTCCCTGACCACGCCACTGACCACGTTTACGCACCCTTGTTTTACCACCATATGAAAGTGGATGAGAACTCCCTGGCCCTTTACGCTTAGCCTCTGATATCTTGTGTTCAGTATGCTTTTTACAGGTACGACAAAACATCATACGCGTCTTAGGCAATTTCATATCTGCAGAAGCTCCCCACTCTTTTTAAAGGTTATTATACACGAACCGCACTTCCATTGGTTATAAGCACATTAGCAATCTCTAATGGTAGAGCAGTTACCTGCTCTTTTTCATATGGGCCATAAACCTCGAGCTCTTTGCCAACAAACTTTGGAACAGATGCTACAAATTTGATTGTTATACCAGGAGTAACAAAAACAGCAGGGTTTTGTGTAGCATTTTGCACTGGATTAATAACAACAGATGCTTGCACAGGACCAGAGAGCACTGACTGATGTAATGATCCTTCAAGAACTGTACTAAGCGTAGATTTTCGAAAATCACCAAGCAGCTTGACAATATCATAATAGATGACCTTTTCTTCTCCTAACAAGTTCGTGTCCTGTATAATTGGCGAATTAGTCCTACTTTTATTGAGAGCTGTTTGAATCATCTTTGATTCTCTTCTATCAAACAATTCACAAATAATATTTTTAGCATGACGAATCTGTGTCATAAGTTTATCACGCTCTTGAGTAGAAAACATATCATTTCTACCCATGGTTGCAAGGAGCTGATCTTGTTTTTCCATTACATATGCTGCAACATCATTCCAGAATCCAGGATCTAGTTTTTGCAATTCACCACGATCCTGCTCTCTGCGTAAGCACTCATAAAGCAAGTCGTAGGTAACCTTTACTGTGTTAGTTGTTCCCATCCCCAGAATATGATGCAGTTAGGCTATTTAATAAATCTTCTGAATAAAAATAAAAAAATAAGAAAAACCCTATCGTCTCAAGGATTTGACTGACTTTTTAGCAGTTTCCTTTAGCGCATCACCATAACCAATTCCAACAGCGATAGCAAATCCAAGCATGACTCCTGCAAGGATGATATTAAAACTATCCTTGACTACACCTACATGCAATCCTACTTGATCCAATATAACTAGTGTGACCATAATAAGGACTAGCCAGTGTGCTGCAGATGCAAGCAGGGTTGCACTTTTTAATCGTGTTGCCTCAATCTTAGCTGCAATATAATCAGCTGCTACAAAGCCAAAGAGTGCAATGACAACAGCACCAATAGCATTTGGTATCCATGCTGCAAGAATATTTAGGAATGTTGAGATTGGCATAAGGTTCATGAGTTCTGCTGATGAAGCAAGGAATGGCACAAACACAAACCATTTGGTGATTAGTGCAAGAAAACCATTCAAATCAAATGTTCCAGTTGCTTTTCGTAGGCCAGAACGTTCTAGAACCAAGGATTCAAGCTTTGCAGCATCAAGTCCACGATGAACTAGGCGTGCAATAACAGCAGCTACAATCCAACCAACAACTAATACAACAATGCCTCCAACAAGCCCTGGCAATGCATCTAACACAGCCATGACCAGAGTATTTAGCGGCTCAACAAGCCTTGTACCCATTTCTTCTAATACCATTAGTATTCACCCCTCCTTTAAGGATTATAATCACTTATTCTTGACGAAAAATCAGGAATTTATCGTATATAAACATTTCGGAATGAAAAAAGAGAGTTGTGTTCTTGTTTTTTATATTTCAAGAGCAGGCTCAAGTTGATCTTCATGATCTTCATCGAGAATGTTGTGAATATGTGTTGATAAGTTAGCATCAGTTTTTTGGCAGTAGATAGAAATGAGTTTCTTTGCAATCTGGTGTAAGCAATCATTCTTGATGTTGCAAAGATTGCCAGGAATAATGTTTCCTTTTAGTTGGCTTATTGGTCCTGCAGTTTTTGCAAATTCCTTTGTTTGCTCAACAACACGAGAAATGTATGCTGGTAGTTTTTCAGGACTTGAGAGTTCTTTCATAACAGCTAATGTTTGGGATTCATGATTAGCATCAAGATTAGCATCTACAGGAATTGCAGCAACAGCATAATGAAGCCCTGCCTGCAATGCCATACTTGCCTCAGGACATATAGTCATACCAACAACACTAGCATATTGCGCTCTACGTAGACCTTCAGCTTTTGTGCCAAACCTATCACCAGGAATGGCAACATATGTGCCTTGTGTATGCACACCATCAAAGAAGGTTGAGTAACAGCTCATATATTTCCCTTGTTTTTCCCATACATTTGCAGATGTGATAAGGATCTTGCGAAGCCCTTGCGAAAATGGAGGAATAGGATTTGCATGAACAACTAATCCCTCTTCAAAAAGATTATCATTCCTGTTTGTTTCATCAATATAATCATCAGGCACAACAAGACTTGCTACATTGATAGTGTTGTGTAAACTGCCACATGCTGAGACAGCAATCACACATGTCACACCGAGACGCTCAAGTGCAATAATATTTGCTGCATACTGAGTGTTACTTGGTCCAAATCTGCACACTTCTGGAATACCATGCCTTGGAATAAAGACAACACCTTTAGACTCATCAATCTGAGCATAAACACGCCCATCTCCATACTTATTGGTATAATTAGTATTAAACTCATACCAGGCTGCATTATTAAAAAGAGGGCTGTCATTAATTCCAGATCCTCCAATAATACCAACTAAATTCTTACCAATTGGTTCAAGTGATCTTTGTGTGATGTTAGTTGTTGTGCTCATGCAGAACCTATATTATTTTGTTATCAAGGTTGTTCACTTAGTTATATTACTTCTTATTTTTGCTTCTTATTTTTTACAACTTGATAGAATTAATAGAATTAAAATAATAAAATAAAAAAAAAGAAAGAAAAAAGTTTAGTTTACTTATGGTGTTGCTGCACTGACCTTGATGTCAGTAAGGCTTGTTCCGCTTACAACAACCTCGTCACCTGAGAGTGCATAGTCTGCATGGTTTGCAAGAACTCTGCTTGCTCGTCTTGTGTCGTCAGCTGCGTAACCTGCTACCAGGACTGCTGAATTGCCTTGGTTCTCAAATAGCTTAATGAGAGCCTTTCCTGGTTCAAAGCCAGCTGCACAGTCGTCAGGATTACCCATCAGAGCAGCTGCAGCAGCGTTGGCACATGGACCGCCGACAACTATTGCGTTGACTGCAGTGATGTCTTCAACCTCTGATGCAAGCTTGGCAACTCCAACATTAATGCGGTTGATTCTTTGTGTGACTCCGCCTGCTGCTGAAGCTTTGATGCCGTATTCACCTGAAACAATGAATGCATGCACTCCACGCTGAACTAGTGGGTACTCGAATGTCAAGTCCTCTGATCTGTCTGATCCAGATGGATCAAAGAGCTCAACAAGTACTCCATAGTCTGTCATGTCACGCTTGATATCATCGTTCTCCTTAAGCTCGTTTAGTCTTAAGGGGAATCTGCTGACTCCACCGTTTAGGTTAAGTCCAAGTTCAGAGTTTGAACGGTTTTCAAACCGAACATACACTGTCTCGTCTCCTCCAAGGTCTCGTGGACCGCTCTCATCAAATTCTGAGTTAAGGGTCTTTAAGCCTACTTGGAACAAGTTGCTTGGCAACGTGGTGAGGGCAAACGATGGGTTTGTTCCTGCACCTGCTGTTCCTGATGCACCAGTGATGTTGAAGTTTGTCATACATCGTCCAGTGAAGTTGTCTCCAGCTACTTGACTTGCGAAGGTACGCAAGGAGCTATCTCCTGGTGCGTTGTTACCATCGCAGACACCAAGGTCAAGGATTGCTCCACCCTGGACTACAATGGTTGTACGGCATGGACCAACTGCATCACTTGTTGTGACTGATCGGTTTTCTGCTGCACCGCCAATTCCTGAGAGTGCTCCGCCAGTGTTGTTCACTGAGAGTCCCAAGATGTTATCAAGTCTTCCTGTTGCCTGACATGCCTGGTTACCCATGTTTGCGCCAGTATCAGCTTGTCCATCTCCAAACACGCCATCTCCGTTAAGATCAAGGCTAATGTTGAAGTTTGGTGTTGAGCCAACTTCAGCAGTAAAGGTGTTACCGCCAAAGATTAGCTCTGCACGTAGCTGTCCACTCTCGTTTTTCGCAGTGAATTCTCTGGTTTCACCAGCCAAGTCTACAAAGGTGAGCAGATTGTCTGACTCATCAAAGGCTTGGTATTCAACAACATGTGTGATTCCAGTCTCGTCCTGATCATCAGTTAAGATGAACTGGTCGTTCTGACCAACAAAACGGTCGCTTGAGTTTGTAGGCTCAATCCAGACTAGCTTGTTGTCGTTGTCTCCAACACGGAATCCAGTGGTGTCATCGTTGTCAAGGAATTCGACATTGTAGTTAAGTCCCTCGGCATTGGTGAACCTAATGTTGTACTGGTCGTCTCCTTGTGAAGCAAATTTGAGAATGCTTGTTCCAGAGTCAACAAGTCCGCCATAGACAAGATCCCAGTTTGGACTTAGTAGCCCTTCAGGTTCTCGCAGGTACTCACGCAAGCCATGCCCAGGAGGTACATATAAGTCTCCAAGCAAGGTATCTGCATTGAGTCGGTACTTGACTGTTAGCAACTCGAATTTTCGATTGCTACTAAGGAACTGTCCTCGCATCTGCACTTGACCATCTTCGATGTTTTCATCGTTAACTTCAGCACTGCGCTGGTAGGCTGTGTCGTTTACTACATCAGTGAACTCAACTTGTGTTGCACCAAGGTAGAACTCAACAAGGTCTCCACCAGTGACTTCCTCTGCCTCGTTTGGCAAGATTTCGCGGATACCGATCCTTGTTCCATCCTTGAGGATGTCTGTTTCTCCATCTCGGAGTTCATCAGTAATCTCGCCGTTAATCTTGAATTTGACAAGGTTTCGGTTATCTGAGACAATCAGCACATTGACCTCGTACTCTTTACCATTGATGGTATAAGTCTTGGTCTCTCCTTCTTCAAGGATGTCGCTGATTGCACCACCAAGCAACTTCAAGGTTAACTGTGAAGTTCCTGTGGAGATGTCAGTGTCTGCAATTGCAAATGGGGTTCCGAGAATGTTGATAATCTCATCCTCAAGGTCATCCAATTCAGTGGTTGACTGAATAGTGGATTCTGCACCTTCTTCAAACTCCATCTCCCACTCGAACATTATATCAGTTCTGGTGTGTGGGCTGAAGAGGAAGTCTCCAACATTGTCATCTTCATCCTGGTCATAGGCAACTCGTAGTGACGAGTTAAATGGACTGCTTGAGCCAGTGTCTTCAAATCGCAGGTACTGATTGTAGTCTGTTGTTCCTTCGTCAGTTGTGACAACTCCGCCACGCAACGCATTAAGATCCAACTCAGTGAGTACTTGACGAACATCACCAAGTAATTCTTGGAGTTCCAAGAGATCATTTGGCTGCGTCATCTCTGCAACATCACCAGTAGTGACTACTCTGCCGATTCCTCCTTTATAGAGACCGGTTCCTGAACCTGCAGCTTCTTCGACAACGCTTTCTGCTTGAAGAGCAGCTGCGATATCGATAGAGCCGACAACATCTGATGCTGCAGCTTGGTCACCAACTACGATAACTCCGTCAAACTGTCCATCTTTAATAAACAGGGGAGACGGGTAGTCAGCAAGCGACGCTGCTGCTGCACCAAAGATTGTTGCGCCGACCATGGTCATGCCAGTGCCGAGTGCAACCATCTTTTTTATAGTCTTTCTTATTTCCATCTGATAACACACCTCCATGTGCTTTATCAATATGTTCTACCCTAATCTTGCTGGATTAGTGAAGAGAGCTTTGTAAGCTCTTAGGATAGCATTCGCCATACACCAGTTTATAAGCGTTTCGGGTCAAAATGGCTAAAAATTTCGTATACTATGGTATTACTGGCTAAAAACGTGTTTTGTTCTAATAAACATAAGTTGTTATTAGGTAGTGATACTAAAGATCTGATGTATCTGTTACGTGTTGGAGGGAGAAAGATTGCTGCCATCACGCCTTCTCTACAAGTTCTTCTATATATACATATCTTTATGGAACAATGGTTTAGTGACTTTTATATAGTCTCAAATTTTTATCCTATCTAAAAAAAGGCGCAAGCCTTTTTTCCACGCAGACGTGCCAGAGTGGCCAAATGGGGTAGGCTTAGGCGATGGCGATCCAAAGATCAAGGATCTTGAACGCAATCGAAGACACCTACTGGGTTAGTCCCTACGCAGGTTCGAATCCTGTCGTCTGCAGAAAATAAAAAATCCCAACCTGGGCAGAGCCCAGGGGTATTTTTTAATCTCAAATAGGTAAATATATCCGATGCAGAGCATCGTGGTATGAACCCATTTGAGAAATCATCAGAAGATTATTATAACTAGATATCCCTATTTTCTTTATGATCACTATATACATTGTAAGACACGGTAAAACATCATTTAATGCAGAGAAGCGACTTCAGGGACAGCTCAACAGTCCCCTTCTTAATGATGGTATTAAAGATGCTACAACTCTTGGAGAAACTTTGCAAGGGATTAATTTTGATGCAATATATGCAAGCGATCTTAAAAGAACAAAACAGACAACACAGATTATCGCTAAAACAGCTCGAATAAAATCAAGAATCCAGTACAAAAGGTCTCTTAGAGAAATTAACTATGGTAAAGCAGCAGGTCTTCTAAAAAAACAGGCTAAACAGATATATCCCCTGTACAAGAAAAGTGTTATGTTCAGATTCCCTAAAGGTGAGAGTTATGCTGACGTTGGGCGTCGTGTGATAGAATTTGTTAAGTCCCTTGAAGTTAAGAAACCAAGAACAGTTCTTATAGTTACTCATGCTGGTTGTATTAGAGAGATTTTACATTATTTTCTAAAGCAACCTAAAAACAACTATCTACAGATTCCGGTAAGCCATAATTTCATTGCAAAATTAGTAATAAATCACAACAAACTTGTAGAACACCAGATACTACATTCTTAGGGATGAAATCTTTTGAAATAGACTCGCATGCATGCATCAACTGAGCCATCTAGAGACCCTTGATTTTCAATAATTACAGTGTCCTGCGCTTCTTGTGCTTTTCTTCGTAGATAATCCTGAATCCAACGAATCTCTGTGAAGTTTTCTAGATAGTGTTGTAGTTTTCTATAAGGAGACTGCGTTGCACGTAATTCAAATCTGGATCTATGTACAGACTTATCTGGTATATCTATGAAATATTGTAAAATATGTTTATTTATAGTATCTGGATATTTCCGTGGTATTATGTGGATGCCCTCAATAATAACTGGAGAGTTTTCTTTTGAGCTTCTTTCTATAATACCTTGGATACCTACTGCTACTGCCTGAACTTGTGTTTTGAACGCTCGGATTATCTTTTCTTGTTGTAGATCTTCTCCTTTTTCCTTATAGTTCTCACTTTGTCCTGCTAAATAGGTAGATTGTTGCAGCGTAGGATTTAGACCAGGATGGATTAAGCATCGAAGAATTTCTCTTATAGAGTCTGTACTAACAACTGAATAAATGTGTATTTTGTTTGCCAACTCAGTAGCAATTCTCGATGTCCCGACACCTGTACCTCCAGAAATAAGTATAATTGGTTGTTCCATAGTTTAGAGTAAAAACAGTGATCACATATAAATCTTCCTAATATTTATTATTTAATAGTAGTAACTATTATTAGGATCTGCCAGAGTGGCCAAATGGAGTAGGCTTAGGCGATGGCGATCCAAAGATCAAGGAT
The DNA here is from genome assembly GCA_964597775.1 of uncultured Methanosarcinales archaeon. Taxonomy (GTDB): domain Archaea; phylum Nanobdellota; class Nanobdellia; order Woesearchaeales; family JAGWAF01; genus JACQSU01. Next base: position 8,488 of record CAZQZJ010000022.1, on the reverse strand, counting down.
CTTGAACGCAATCGAAGACACCTACTGGGTTAGTCCCTACGCAGGTTCGAATCCTGTCGTCTGCAGAAAATAAAAAATCCCAACCTGGGCAGAGCCCAGGGGTATTTTTTAATCTCAAATAGGTAAATATATCCGATGCAGAGCATCGTGGTATGAACCCATTTGAGAAATCATCAGAAGATTATTACGTACATATTTAGTCATCGAACCCTACTATGCTATGCTCAATGACTAAATACATAACTTCCCTAGAAAAGTTTATATTCTCTAACTAGTTGTACTTATCAAACAATGAAAACCCTCAATATTTCAGTCAAGGATATTGACGAGAGTGCCTGGCGACAGATCCGTATTGAAGCTATTAAACATGGCATGAGAACAGGAGAATTCATTGCCAAGGCTTGTCTTGAGCATCTCAAACATGAGGAAGAAGGTCACAAATGTGAAATCTTTGGCGAGTGGAGTACAAAGATATGATACCATTATTCTTCACTATTCTATTCGTTGTCATCATAATCAGCTTAATCTCATTTGTTGGCATTGTTACGCTTTCAATAAAAAAGAATGTACTTCACAAAGCTTTATTTTATCTTGTAAGCTTTGCTGTAGGATCATTGTTAGGAACTGCGTTTTTGGATCTGTTGCCTGAGGCACTACAGAAGGGATCATCAGATATTGTCTTTGCTTTTCTCATTGGTGGAATATTGATATCTTTTATAATCGAGAAATTTCTCTTTCACTACCACTGCCATGGACATGGTAAGCACCACCATATCAAACCAGCAGGATACCTTAATCTTATTGGTGATGGCGTTCATAACTTTATTGACGGTCTTGTTGTTGCAGCAGCTTTTGTGGCAAGTCCACCAATTGGCATCTCAGCAAGTATTGCCATAATTGCTCATGAGATTCCACAGGAGATTAGTGATTTTAGTATCCTGGTTCATTCTGGTTTTAGTCGAATAAAGGCCTTGCTTGCCAATTTTCTAAGTGCATGCATGGCTATTATCGGAGCAACAACAGGTTATTTTTTCTCAACAAGCCTTGAGATCTTTACAACATATCTTATGGCATTTGCTGCTGGCAACTTCATATATATTGCTTCATCAGACCTAATTCCAGAGCTTCATCACGAAATAGATATGAAGAAATCAGTAATACAGTTTCTGATGATGCTAGTGGGAATACTTCTTATTGTTGCTGTGAAAATCTATATTCCAGAATGAAAAAGAGGCTGCTAGCCTAATTTTTCATTTTAAAGTAAAGAGAAAGAAACCACAGTTATGTCTAGACTTACTTAACCTGCCAAGAATAGCTTCTCATTCGTGCGGATTTTCCATAGCCGCAACTTGCACAGACATTATCTGTTTTATGATAAGCATGTTTTCCGCAGCGACGACAATAAATATGGGTCTTACCAGTACTATGCTTACCCATTGATGGAGTGCCTTTCATACAAAAAGAAAACTCTGGTTTCTTTTTAAAACTATCGTCTTATGCTGGTGAAATAAGCACGATAGTATCGCCGCGCATAAAGATAGTTCCAAGTTTGCGTTTGAGTTCACCAGCTTCACGCTCTTCAGCATCATCAAGTACGATGTTAATATGGATATCAAATGCTTTTAGAAGCCCGATAAACTGTTTTCCATTCTTTGTCTCAATAATTACTTTTTTGTTGCGCGCTGCATTGAGCGCATCTAAAGGTCGTGATGCATCCATAGTTATACCCCATTATATCTTTGGACGGTTACATGCATCGCTATTTAAACGTTTGCTCTATAATACAAATAGTTAGGCACTATTTAAGTTGTTTTCTGCTGCTTGGTTATCTCATACCTAAGAGGTATCCATCGACGAGCTACCACAACACTTAAAAGTAAGCCAGATTTTTGAGTGGTTATGGTGATTATCCAGCACAGATCAAAGCGTAAATCAACTGGAGGCAGATACAAACGATTATATAGAAGCAATAGAAAATTTGAAGTAGGCAGAGCACCTTCAATGACCACAATTGGCGAAAAATTTCTTAAGATTGTTAGAACAAAGGGCGGAAATGAAAAACAAAAACTGCACGCAATTCAAACTGCAAACATCTTTGATCCAAAAGCAAAAAAGTTTGTAGTTGCACCAATAAAAACTGTTACTGAAAATCCTGCTAATCGCCACTTTGTTAGAAGAAATATCATAACAAGAGGCGCAGTCATCGACACAGAATTAGGCAAGGCAAAGGTCACAAGCAGACCAGGACAAGACGGATTTGTAAACGCAGTACTGCTATAAGAACACTATTTATAACTCCTTCTCGCCAACATCTTTAAGAATATCCTATCCTATCACACATCTCATGTATCCTACCAAACGTATTTTGATTGCCTGGGATTATGATCAAACCCTCTCAACAGAATATATGGAAGAACCACTATTTAATGACCATCTTGAATCCATTAGAGAGGTGCACGGCAACCTAGCTGTGAGAGAGAATGGAAAAAGCGGGAAGCAACTTATTTGTTTAGAATCTGGGGCTGATTATTTTAGTGTTGTAAAAACGCTACAACCAGATACATCTCGAGGAATTGGATATCTTCAACAAATGCTTTGGGATAATGATAAAGTCTTTTCGGGAAAACTTACAAGGGAATATTTTCGCACAATTGGTGAGAGGGTAAAACTCGCACCTGGAGTGCCTGATGGTTTAAGAGAACTTAAATTAGCATGGGCTAACCAAGGTGTAGAAGTATATCATGCAGTTATCTCAGTTGGTATTCGACCTATTATTGAAGGCTCAGATGTTGGAAGCATTGCAGATATAATCCAAGCCAGTGATTTTATCTATGACTCCACTGGTAAGATCTGCGGTATCCAGCATGCTGTTACACCATTTAGCAAGAATGAAGAACTCATTAGTATCATCAAAGGAGATAAGAGTGTACTTGATAAGAAACTGATGCAGTCAGAATATGCATTTGATTACCGTGACGTCATCTGCGTAGGTGATGGATTTACTGATGTGAGCAAATTTTCTTTTGTAAGTAAGAATGGTGGAGTATGCATTGCTGTGTACCCACCAGGAGATGCTCAAGCCCGCGACACAGTGAGACGAGATGTCGGAGAACGCGTCCACTGCATACTTCCACGAAACTACAACACAGATAGCATTACCTATCAGGAATTCAATAGCATCATCAAATCAAGGGTTATGCGAACCTGCAGATATGATCCACGAGTCATTGCTCGTTATGCTGACGGTAATATTGAAGACTCTGCTTTGTATGATCTTACAAGAACACACATTGATTCTTGCAAAGAATGCATGAGCAGATTTGTCCCTGTAATTCGCTAAACATTATTATAGACAGAAAAACTTGTACTTCTCATATGAATAAAGTAAAGCATATTTATGACATCATGCTTGACGCATATGGCAGGCAAGGTTGGTGGCCAATCCAATCCCTTGCAAAAACACAGGGATTTGATAAGCAAGGATATGCTAAAGAAAGCTATATCCACCCAGAAAAACCAGAGCACATCTTTGAAATCATCCTTGGAGCAATACTAACCCAAAACACTGCCTGGACAAATGTTGAGAAGGCATTGGCAGAATTACATCATCTAGGATGGATGCATCCTAGTACGATTAGCAAGCTGCCACATGCAAAGCTTGCTAGTACTATTCGGTCTACAGGATATTTTAACCAGAAAGCAAAACGACTCAAACTTATCTCAAGTTATTTTCTTGATGATTTTAAAAATAGTTTTTCTGGGTGGCATACGCAAGATATTGAGTTGCTTAGAACTGAATTACTCAGCATGCACGGCATTGGTCCTGAGACTGCAGATTCGATTTTGCTTTATGCCTTCAAACGGCCTTCATTTGTTGTGGATGCATACACTAAAAGGATATTCTCACGAATAGGGATGATTCATAAAGATATGACTTATGACAAAATCAAATGTATCTTTGAAGATGCGTTACCTTTGGATGTTCCTATTTTTAACGAATATCACGCACTAATTGTTGAACATGCAAAAAGAAACTGCAAGACAAAGCCAATCTGTGAAGGATGTGTGCTTGGAAAGATTTGTGAAAAAAGGATTTAGCGCATGAACGGATTAATTGCTCTAATCAACAGAATCATCATATATAAAACATCGGATAGCATCACATTTTAAATAGTTCCTTATCAAGCAATTAATCCATGAGTGTCTTTGACAAACTTAAATTCTGGAAACATGATGAACAAGAACTCTTCACACCAATAGGAGGAGGTCCTCCTACACTTGAACCACTATTTCAAACAGGCATAGAAGCAGGAAGCTTTAGTGGTGTTCCTCCAGCTCCACTTACAGATCAAACTGGGTACAACCAACAATCATCATTTAATCAGCCTTTGCACCAGCTTGTATCTCCAATGATACAGCCACAACCCTATGCTCCAGTCACACAATCACCAAAAGAGTTTGAGATGCTTAATTCAAAACTTGATTCTATTAAATCAATGCTTGAGAATATTAGTTTACGATTAGAAAAAATCGAAGTGCCACTTCTCCAAAAGCCTCGTGAAACACCGCGGCAACGCATTCAGGAGTGGCGATACTAATGCAATCAAAATCATCGCATGATTCTGCCTGTATTTGGTACACTGCACTTGCTGTCTTTATTCTTGATCGTGTAACTAAGTTTCTTGTTTTAGAACATCTACAAATGTATGATTCTATTAGTCTTGGTATTATTTCCATCACTCACATTAAGAACACAGGCATCACATGGGGTTTACTTGCAACACTTCCTTGGATTCCTTTTCTAGCATCAATTCTAGTCATTGCAGGAATAATATATTATGCCAAGTCTATTCCCAAAAACTATTATTTTATCACCGGACTAATCCTTGGCGGTGCAACAGGAAATCTGCTGGATCGCATCCTATATGGAGCAGTAATTGACTGGATTGATTTGGGATGGTGGCCTGTTTTTAATATTGCAGACTCAGCAATCACTATTGCAGGTGTTTTTATTATAGGAAAGGGATTAGCTAAGAAGAACAATTCTAAAAAATGAACATTACAGCAAACAAATAAGTTGCTTATTTAGCGTGCAGGTAGATGCTGCGTAAGTTTACTTACTAGATCTTCTAGTATCACTTTTGATTGTATGATAAGAGGATCTGTATCGTAGTTGTGAATTACAGTACCTCTGAAAAGAATAATCATTGGCTGATAAGGATGCTCATTCTTTTTTTCATAGTGATCAATAAGAATATTCGTCTCGAGTAGATTAACATTCTGCTCTTTACGAAGACTACGCAACGATTCCATAATCTTCCTAATATTCTGAATAGAGATGCCATACTCCCCTCTTAGAAGATTGGCAATCCTACCATCGAACATATCAACAAGAGAATATATACGATACTTACCTCTTTTATGATATGTAGCTGTAACTAAATCAGTCTTATCCCAGTACTGCATCTGCCGATATGTAATACCAACTGCAAAACAGACTTGTTTTGGGGTATAAGCTGCTTGTGATAAGTCAATCTCTGCTATATTGACAGTCATGGGTATATGTGTTAATAGCCATGATTTAAAAAGATAAGTGAGCCATCAAGAAGAAGGAGTTGTAAGAAAGCTATTTAGTATAAACCTGTTTAAGGTTTGCTAAAGTAAGAGGTTTATTTCCTAAACTCAATTGCTCTGCATTTTGAGAAAAACTGTCAAGAACCACAGGTGATCGCTCGCTAGCGCTCGCTCAACACCGGTGGCATGATAGCGGTGGTTCTTGAGCATGCTCAGGATGCCACCACATCAATAAAAAATTGAAATGCGCTTTCGCTTACCCACCAGTGGAAACACTGGTGGCATCCTGACATGTCAAAATATGACAAACACAACTTCTTTAAACGAGAATTTTGTTCATATTCAAATAATTCAACATAATCACTATACAAATGTTCTTCTCTTTTTATCTGCCAGATTTTTTCATTGCCTGTTGCTTCACAAAGCAACGCTTCAAGCCAAACAGCAAAACCCTCATAGTTTTGAATGTTTCTTTTACAAAAACCAAGAGGTTGCTCTTGGAGATTAATTTCGTCAAACAAAAATGATTTTTCAGCACTGTTATTTTTGATAATATCTGCTAATCTTTACCAATTTGAGAATACTCACAAAACAAACCATGACCATACAATTCATGAAAAATATTACTAACCAGAACAGGGCTTTTTGTGTTAACATAAGCAGAATAAGACGCAGGAACATACAAACCACCGGAAGAAACACCGAAATTATTTGTTTGACAAAATTGTTGCCAATTCTCCTGAGAATAAAGCTTTAATTCAGACTGTATCAACTTTAGATTAAACTCTGACTTGACAAAATAAGATGCGTCTTGAAGTAAGGAATCTAAAGAAATCATTTTTCTAATTCATGTTTATATTTTGTTAGGTTAGACAACATTTTTATAACTTCTTCTTTAGTCGGATTTTGTACTCCTGAACCAGCGTCTGGATATGCTAATGGAAATAATTTTCCTACAGCAATGTTTATATCTTGAGTAAGTAAGGTATTCATAGGATGATACTCATCATATACTTCTTTAGCTTTATTAATAAGTTCTGTAGAAAGACCACTGTCTAAATAATGAGTGTACACCCCAATTAAATCTTTTAACGCATTCAATTCAATTTCTTTCATGGTAAACCTCTCAAACATAAAATAAAAAAAAGTTTATGGGAACTTCTTAAAGTTATTGTTTAATATAGGGTCTAACATTGAAGACTCATACCCGTTAAACGATCTTATTGGTTCATTCCTAAATTCGAGTGAACCAAAAGTTAATGTATTTCTGTCTGGTCCATGCAGATGGAATTGGTAACCTCCACCCAAATCATACCCATACTGAAATGGTTGTGAATCCATTAATCCAAATGTTCTTGGCGGATCAAAACTATACAGTACAGTTGTTCCTTGGGTGTATGTATCTATTGTTCCGTACGTTCTTTCTTGCCCAATTGTTGGTGCAAATTCTAACATTTGTTCTAATGCTTGACTTGCCATTTTTATCAACTCCCCATTTTTTTAACGATAATATCATTGTAAATCATAACATAACTAAATACTTTTCGGTTGATTTTCAGGAAGATTTCCCAAAACACATTTTGGATAGTTTTCTTGCCATATTTCTGTTATCATGTCAGAATCTTACAAATCCAGAATAAGTCTTCGCCTACCTGACTCACCTTTTTCTCGCCTTAGTGTTGTTGGTGCTGCTCTAATCACGCGAGTTGGTGATTGCTTTTTTGCAGGCTGTTGTGATCGTTTTGTTAAGAGCTGTGACTTGCCTGCTTTTTTTTGTTGCCTTGTTTTGAGTGTCTTTTTTGGAAGCTGTTTTTTCTGCACAGGCTTTTTGTGTTAACATAAGCAGAATAAGACGCAGGAACATACAAACCACCGGAAGAAACACCGAAATTATTTGTTTGACAAAATTGTTGCCAATTCTCCTGAGAATAAAGCTTTAATTCAGACTGTATCAACTTTAGATTAAACTCTGCCTTGACAAAATAAGATGCGTCTTGAAGTAAGGAATCTAATAGCGTTAACATTTTAACCACTATCTTTGTTTAATAATTAGTGGTTTATCTTTATATTTCTCATTTAATTCTTCTCTTAAAATTACCTCGAAATCATCAGAATTAAAAGATTTGATTTCAGATTCTGTATATATTAAACTAGCGTTTATTTCACTGTCATTTAATACTAAAGATTTTATTAAATGGGCTCTACTTTTGATCAATTTCATCTTTTCAATCATTCTTAGTAAAGTTCCTTTAAATAATGTGATATTATTAAAAATTTCTTCACATTCTTTTCCAGGTACTTCCTTAGGTTTTACTTGCTGAATAAATTCAGGATACAATCTTTGTGAAGAATTCCTCGAAATTGATTTTAATACGATAAAAGAATTGACTATTTTATTTTCTTTTAATGCAACTTCAGTAAGTTCTTCCATTAATAGCTTAAATAAAAGATTAAATTTTAGATCTTTTGCAATATCTATTAAGAAATCTTCACTGTTTATATCTTCTAATTTTTGTATGATCCCTCTGACGTACTCCTCAATTTTCTGTGAAAACTTTTCCATTTTAAACTCGCCAATCTTAAATTTTAAAAAAATAATAAAAATTATTCCTGATATTCCTTAAATATATCTAAGTTAATATGATGTGAAGGACCTAAATTAATATTTGTTCCAATGAGATCATAATTAATATGTGGTTCAAAACCATTGTGTCCACTAAAATCGTATCTTTCTTGTAAACCATATCCTATATCCCGTCTGATATTTCCAGGACCTCCTAATTGGAATCCACTATCCATTGAACCAATTGAATTAAATGTTCTTGGCGGATCAAAACTATACAGTACAGTTGTTCCTTTGGTGTATGTATCTATTGTTCCGTACGTTCTTTCTTGCCCAATTGTTGGTGCAAAT
>CAZQZJ010000021.1:8612-17849 GCA_964597775.1 uncultured Methanosarcinales archaeon | reverse complement strand
TTTGGTGGTGCTTGTGGCGGTGGTGGTTGTGGTGCTGGTGGTGCTGGTGGTTCTCGATATGGGAGTAGTTTGTTACCTACTTTTATTGGAAGTGGTGGTGGTGGTGGTAGTGGTGGTGCAAATGGTGGAAGGGGTGGGGGAAATGTGCTTTTACTAGCAACTAATACTGTTAGTATTGAGGGTAATATAACAGTTAATGGGAATAATGGTGGTACAGGTAATGGTGGTGCTGGTGGTGGTAGTGGTGGTAGTATTTTGGTTAATGCTTCTAATGTGAGTGGTAATGGTGTTCTTAGTGCGTTTGGTGGTAGTGGGGGTGCTGTTGGTAATAATGGTGGTGGTGGTGGTGGTGGAAGGATTGCTATATTGTCTAATGATGTTAATTTTAATGGAAGTTTTAGTGTCGTAGGTGGTAGTAGTGGTGCTAATGTTGGTGGTAATGGAACTGTGAAGAATGTAACAAATTATTTTATGCCAACAGATACAGCAACTTTTGCATTGATAATAAATAGTTCAATTGACAGTAATGAATCTGGTTTGCGAGCAGGTGTTATTGGAAGGTATCCACAAAATCTTACTATATCTAATTTGAGTATTGGTCCACTTTTTACTATTGAGGTTACTCCAAACACCACTCGGTTGAATCTCTCTATGCTTATTATTCAGTATAATGCCTCTACAATTAGTGTGAATGCAAAGAATACAACTACTACACTTCATACCCTATATTTGATCAATAATAATAGTAATTTTGGTGTGCGAGTGTGTCCATCTGCTCTTCTTTTAGGCGAGGTGAGTAGAACATGTGCTGGGGCTGTGAACTTTAATGGTCCCTTTCCTCAGAATAAGTCAGTTGCCGGAGTAAATGTGAATGCTCGTATCAGTAGTGGCTTATATCTAATTGAGGATCTGAATAGTACTGGCCTTGAGCTCTCTGATAATTCAAGGTTGGAGATGTTTGATGATAGTGATCCAGTAAGGGGCTTTACGAGATTCACAGGTAATACAGTGTTCTTTTTTGCAAACTTTACCAATGCAACTGGTACAAACATTTCAGGACCACCTTCAGTGTTCTGTGAGGTATTTGTGAATAAGACTGGTTTTCCAGCAGCTGGTGTCAACATGTCATTTAATGGATCATCTCGTCTCTACGAGTTTAACACATCTTTTTCAATTGGGCAGACTATGTTTTGGAATGTGACTTGTGATGGTTCAGCTCTGGGTTTTGCGCGACTTACTACAAATGATACTGTAACGATTCATCAGGGATGTGGCATTATTTCAGGCACTGTTGTATTGAGTCGAAATCTGAGTGCAAGTGGAACCTGTATGACATTCAATGGTTCCACAGTGTTGGATTGTAGAGGTCTTGAGATTAGTGGTAATGGGTCTATGTCTTTGATTAATCTGAGTCGTTCGTTAAGTGCAATCAATATTTCAAGTTGTACACTTGTTAATGCCTCTTTAGGAATTGATCTTGGAATGGGTGTTAATGATTCGATTATTACCATTACAAATATATCAAATGCTGGAGTTGGCATGCTTGTGCAAGGTAATAATATTACATTGACACGAGTGTTGGTGATGAACACATCAACTGGTATATTAGTAGAGAATAGTTCTGTGGTTTCTCTTGCTGATGTTGTAGTGGAGAATACATCAACTGGAGTCAGGTTTAATAGTGTCACAAGTTCTGCTGTTCGTGTCCTTACTATACGAAATGCTACAGTTGGCATGGTTGTGAATAGATCTGCAGTGGTGGTTTCAAATGTGAGTCTTGATGCTAGGGCAACACAGTTGTACCTTATTGATGCTCCCTTAACCACGATCAATCTAAGCTTATTCAACCCATTAGTGATTGTGGAAAATAGTACGTCAGGTAGTATCAATTTTACAGCAGGCACTAATTTCACAAGAAATCAAACAGTTGGTGATTATATCAGCATTGCAACTAACAGTGCAATTGTGAACAGTTCATTCTCTCCACAGCACAATGTGTCTGCCATTATTTCATTCCAAGGACTTAATTTTACTGATCTGCGACCACAAGTGCGATTTTTAGATGCAGGCAGTTTTGTTGATTGTCCAGCATCGATCTGCACTGAGTTATTTGAAAATGCAAGTTCAGGAAGATATGTGTTTAGCGTTGCACATTTCACAACCTATAGGGCTGAGGATTTCGTGGTGTCAAGTAATCTCACGAATTCGTCAACAAATAATTCCTTTATTGATACATCAACAGTTGATAATTCTTCGATTCGTGATTCAAACCTAAATAAATCTGTGGTCAACAGAAGTGTTGTACTAAATTCCTCTATTGTCTTATCTAATATTACAGCAAGTATACTAAATGGTAGTGTGATTAATAGTTCAATCATTCTCAATAGTACAGTTATCAATAGTACAATTGTAGGACGAAATATTACAAACGCTATCATTAACAACAATATGCAGGTTGCAAACTGTTCATCACTTCTGGTGCATAATGCCAGCATTACAACCTCATTGTCATGTATTGGTCGAGATGGTTTGATTGTTGCAGCAGATGGTATAATCATCAGCTGTTTAGGAAATAGTATTGTTGGAAACAGATCTGGGGTAGGTATCAGCGTTGTGAATAGGCTTAGTGTTGAGATTAGTAATTGTACGATTATAAATTTTAGCACAGGAATTCAAGTTCAAAATGCTTCACGAGTCTTAGTACTGACATCTCAGGTTCTGAACAATTCAGTGGGCATTCTTGTTGAAAACAGTTCAGGAGTAAGTGTGAGGAGTTTGAATACAACTCAGAGTACTGTTCCAGTCATAATAAGGGACACTCCTAACATGACGATTAATGACTCTGTGATGGCTGTTGGTGTGCTTATCGAAAATCTTAGCATGAGGAGTAGTATCAACTTTACAGGTGGAGTAAACTTTAGCGTGAATAGGTCATTGATTGATTATGTAATAGTATCAAATGGTTCAGTTCAGGTAAACACATCAATAGCAATTGGGTTGAATCAGTCATCGATTATCACGTTTGGTTTTGTCAATCTTTCCATGCCTCGAATTGGGCGTCGACCAGAGGGAGGATCATTTGATCCTTGTTCAATAGCGATCTGTATAAATCTCTCATATAATAGGACATCAGAGGTGTTTATCTTCAATGTGACAGGTTTTACAAGCTTCCAGGTGGTTGATGATACGTCTCCTGTGATCACAAACGTGTCTCCAAACTCCTCAGTCTTTGGGCAGTTTACTGTTATAAATATTTCTGCAAATGTAACTGATGATGTTCGTGTGGGTATAGTGTTTGCGAATATAACAAATCCTGGTGGGAACAATCTCATTGTAGTATTAAGCAATGCAAGTTCAAGTATCTTTGTTGGTAACAGTTCAAATACCACGAGTCTTGGCCAGTATAATTATACCATTCTTGCAAATGATTCAGTTGGTCAGAGTTCACTGCGTGGTGGTGTGTTCTTTGTTATTATTGATGCCCTAGCCCCGGTTGTTGTGAATATCTCTCCTAATAATACAAATGCAACTCGTAGTCTGGCTGTGATCATTGCAGCGAATGTGACTGATACAGGAACTATTGATCTTGTTATGGCTAATATAACCCTTCCCAATGGATTGCAGGAGAATCTTACTCTTATAGGGGTAGGAACTGATGTCTTTAGAAGATCATTTACAAATACGTCACTCACAGGTCGATATAACGTTTCGATTATTGCAAATGATACAAGTGGAAACAAGAATGTGAGTTCTGAAGTGTTTTTTGTGATAATTGATGAATCACCACTGATTTCAAATGTGTCACCTAATGGGAGTTTGTTTGAGAATGGTGAATCTGTGGGTATTAGAGCTGATGTTACTGATGATCTTTTTGTTGATCATGTGTTTGCAAATATTACAAGACCTGATAATAGCAGGTCGCTTATAACCATGACAAATGCGTCATCAAGTCGTTTCACAGCTACATTTACTAGTACTGATCTGGAAGGTTTGTATACACTGCGTATTCTTGTTAATGATAGTCTTAATCAAGTTGGAACAGTGACAACCACATTCTCTGTTTCTGCAGCTCAAGGTGGGGGAGGTGTTGGTGGTGCAGGAGGAGGTGGAGGTGGAGGTGGTGGTGGTGGGGGTCGTGGTAGCCTTGATAAAGATGGTGTAGGTGATACTGTACATGATATTCCTAATCCTCAGATAGAGTTTGATGGTGTGTCAGAAGTATCCCAGAGTCTGTTGCCTCAAGTTGTTACACAGCAGGATAACAGTGCTCCTGTTTCTAATCTTGCAACTCTTAAAGCATCTGGTAAGTCTGGTGAATCATTGTGTGATAATCAGACTTGTAGTATAGCACAAGATACAACGCAGACTTGTGGAGATGATTGTCAAGTAAAGCATGAGAAGCCTCTTCATCCTCAAATGCCTAGCGGTCTGAGACTATTTATTGTAGTGCTTGCTGGGCTTGGTGCGCTGTTCTTCTTGTATAGGGAAACATGGTATCATACTTCAAAAGAGGCATTTGATGTTTCAAGACGTAGGTTCCAGCAAAGGATTGCAAGACTTGAGAAAGGAATGCACGCATGCAAACAGAAGGTACAAGTTGTGTCTGCACTAAGTCTTGGAAGGATTAATGCACGATTGCGTGAGATTAATCAGGGTGTTCCAGAGAGTCGCCGAATTGTTCGGTTTAGGAATGTGCGTGAATCAAAGAATCATTCACGTGCTGGTTTGCAAGATAGTATGAACAAACTCAGGTTGAATATTATAGATCATAAACAAAGGCTTGTGAGATTCACTGTTTTTGCTTCGAAAACTGCCAAGCAAGTAGTATCAAAGATAACTGGATCTGCTAAAAAGGAAATTGGATACTTGAAAAAGCTCTTTATTGTTAATCTGAAAAAGAAAAAGGTGATAACACATGGCACTCATCATCCTTACTCAGATCCTCATATTGAGCGTATCAATAAGCGTTTGAAGGATATCAATACTGGTATGAGTCGCAGTTCTTTGAAGAAAAAATAGATTAAGGAATTTTGTATATATTTGTAACCAGAAGCAGGCATGTTCCAGCAAGGAGATTTCTATAAGTGGAGTAATATGCAATACGAGTAGCGTTCTATAGCTAAAGAGTATCTATAAGCCAGCGCCCCCTGCAACTGTGGATGATTTAATAGTACCTTCACGTGGCTGAATTGAAATCTGCTTAATAACTTCCTCAGCAAATTCTTTTGCAAATCTCGGTCCTGATGCTGTGATGATATGATGATCTACTTCAACATCTTTTCCTGTGTATACTGCTCCTGATTTTTGCAATTCTTGAATTGCCCAGTCATCTTTCCATGTGGTTGCTTTGCATGCTTTGAGTATTCCTGCTTTTGCAAGTACTGTGCTTCCATAGCAGATTGCTGCGATGAGTTTGTTATGGTGGTGAGCTTCTTGAAGTATGGACATAATATGGGAAGATTTGGACAATTCCGGAGCTCCTGATCCTCCGCACACGATAACAACATCAATGCTATCCACAGATACATCCTCAAAAGACCTATCTGGCATAACCTGTGCTCCAAGCATGCCAGTACAGATCGACTTCTCAACTGATGCTGTAATAATATCATAACCAGATCTACGAAATAACTCTCTTGGAATAAGATACTCTTCATCACGAAAATTATGCTTTGCAATAACCATCAAAATAGTTACCATAACCATAACCTACAAGACAAGGTTTATATAATATTCTCCTGTGCCTGCATATATGAAGATCAGTACTTACGACTACACAGCAGTTGAAAAAAACATCCAAGATTTTTGGCTCAAACACCAGATATACCAAAAGGCCAAACTAAAAAACAAGAATGGAACCATATTCTACTTTCTTGATGGTCCACCTTATACTTCTGGAAAGGTTCATCTTGGTACTGCGTGGAACAAATCTCTTAAAGATACATTTCTTCGATACAAACGCATGCGTGGCTTTAATGTCTGGGATCGTGCTGGGTATGATATGCATGGTCTTCCAACAGAGCATGCAGTAGAAAAGAAGCTTGGGCTTCATGGTAAGGAGGATATTCTTACTATGGGTGTAGAACCTTTTGTAAAGGAGTGTGAGAATCTCTCTACGCAGAACATGCATCTTATGAATGAGGATTTTGTGCGATTAGGTGTATGGATGGATTTTGAAAATGCCTATCAGTCTATTAAGCCAGAGTTTATTGAGGGTGTGTGGTGGCTAGTAAAAAAAGTTCATGAGCAAGGTAGATTATATGAAGGGTTGCGTACTATGCATTGGTGTTCGTCATGTGCAACTGCTCTTGCCAAGCATGAGCTTGAATACAAATCTGTTTCTGATACATCCATCTTTGTAAAATTGGAACTCAAGGATCGCAAAGATGAATTTCTTATCATCTGGACCACTACACCGTGGACAATTCCTTTTAATCTTGCTGTGATGGTTAATCCTGAATTAGAATATGTGAAGTGTCGAGTTGATGAAGAGTATTGGTATATTGCAAAGGCATTAGCAGGTGTGTTGGTGCAGGCTGTTGCTGGTAAGAGGCTTGAGATTGTTGAGGAGATGCATGGTGAACAGATGGAGGGTCTTATGTATGTGCATCCCTTGGCTTCAGAGATTCCTGAATTTGTGGCAATAAAAAAGCAATCACCAAGGGTTCATACTGTGGTGCTTTCTTCTGAGTATGTTGATACCTCTGCTGGTAGTGGGTTGGTGCATTGTGCTCCTGGTTGTGGTCCTGAGGATTATGAGGTTGGTCACCGTAATCAGATTTCTCCATTTAACAATATTGATGAAAGGGGTATTTTTCCTGAGTCTATGGGTAAGTTTTCTGGACTAATTGCACGTAGTGATGATGCACATTTTATTGATGAGCTCAAAAAAAGAGGTGCTATTATTGAAACCTCAGTTGTTGATCATGAGTATGCTCATTGTCAGCGTTGTCATAATCCTGTGATCTTTCGTACTACAGTTCAATGGTTTTTCAAGATTGAGGATCTGAAACCAAGGATGATTGAGTTTAACAATAAGATCGTCTGGATTCCGCAGGCTGGTTTTAATGCCTTTGATTCGTGGCTAAGAAATCTTAGGGATAATTCGATTACTAAGCAGAGGTTTTGGGGTACGCCGCTTCCTGTGTGGAAGTGTGTGCATTGTGGCGCATACGACGTGGTTGGTAGCATTGCAGAACTGCAGGCTCTTTCTCATATGCGTGTTTCTGATTTGCATAAGCCTTGGATTGATGAGGTGACTATTCCCTGCAAGTGTGGTGGCAGCAAGACACGTATTCCTGATGTGATGGATGTGTGGCTTGATGCAGGAACAAATTCCTGGACATGTCTTGATTTTCCGCAGAGAACTGATTTGTTTGAGTCAATGTTTCCTGCAGAGTTTATTTGTGAAGGCAAGGATCAGATTCGTGGTTGGTTTTATTTGATGATGCTTTGTGGTGTGCTTGGTTTTGGTAAGCCATCATTTAAGAGTGTGTACATGCATGGCTGGGTTATTGATGCATTAGGTAGGAAGATGAGTAAGTCTTTGGGTAACTATATTGTGCCTGAGGAGGTTGTTGCATCATTTGGTGCTGACGCGTTTAGGTATTATTTTATTGGAGCTGCTGCACCTGGTCTTGATGCAGTCTATAATCAGGATGATGTAAAATCAAAGTTTAGAAATCTTGGTGTGCTTTGGAATCTGCACAAGTTCTTAATTGATGTGGTGAACAACAAGTATACTGCCTCTGATCTTGAGGCTGTGCCTCTTATTCCAAAACTCCTTGGTGCTGAGGAGAGGTATATTCTATCTAAAGCACATGCTGCAGTAATGCATCAAACTGAATTGTACGATGCTTATAATCTAAGCGAGACACCACATGTTGTGGAGGTATTATTCTTAGAGCTCTCACGTACCTATATCCAGTTGGTGCGAGAAAAGCTTTCTGTAGGTAGTGATGATGAGAAAAAGATTGTTGCTGCAGTTTTGTATCACGTTTTTCTTATAGTGTTAAAACTATGCGCTCCGATAATGCCATTTGTCTCAGAGATGATGTATCAGCATTTGCGTGAGGTGTTTGGTTGGAGTGTGGAGAGTGTTCATCTGCAGGATTGGCCTGTGTGCAACAAGTCATTCTTAGATTCGCATGTAGAGGAGAGTATGGATGTGTGTAGTCAA
This sequence comes from uncultured Methanosarcinales archaeon, assembly GCA_964597775.1. GTDB lineage: Archaea > Nanobdellota > Nanobdellia > Woesearchaeales > JAGWAF01 > JACQSU01. The sequence goes on along the minus strand of CAZQZJ010000021.1, from coordinate 9,670 downwards.
GTGATTGCCTCTGTTCTTGCAGCTCGTGAAAAAGCTGGTCTTGGTGTGCGTTGGCCTGTGTTAAGTGTGAGTGTGGTAACGCAGGATGATGAAGTGACTGCTGCTGTGCAGATGCTTAAAGATCTGATAAAAACTCAGACCAACATAAAGGAAATTAAGGTAGTGTCTTCACTAAAAGGTGTTAGTTTTTCTGCGCATCTTGATACAGGAAAGGTTGGTGAGGATTTCGGTGCACTCTCTCCTCGTGTTATGATTGCTTTTGGCAATGAAAAACCTGCTGTAGTAATTTCTAATATTCATGATAAGAATAAGCACGTGCTCAAGGTAGAGACTCAAGAGGTGACACTAACTCAAAAGCATGTTGTTATTGATCGTGCTGTGCCTAATCATCTTATTGAGATAGAATCAAAGAAGTGTATTATTTATCTTGATAAAACTAGAACACCAGAATTAGATGCTGAAGGATATGTTCGTGAGCTCATGCGTAGGGTGCAGGCATTTAGAAAAACACAATGGTTAGATAAGTGTGATAGAGTCTTGATCCATATCAAGGTTGCTGCTAGTTTCCTTAATCAGATTAGTTCTTTTGAGGATGTGATTAGTGAAAAAGTTGGGGCGCAAGAGATAGTCATATCATCTGCAGATCCAGAACAATCATATGCATGGTCAACTTCTGAAAAGATTAAGGATCAGGTCTTTGGCGTGTGGATGCAGAAGGTTTAGTAAGAAGATCAAGATGGAACGTCTAGAAACTGCGATAAAAAAAGATGTTACGTTGGCACTTTATGGTAAAGAGTGGATAGACAATTATCATTGTATGCCACAATTTGTATAGTTTCCTCTAATAAAAATATTTAGATCACCTGCAATCTTCCAAGAAAAGGTATGAGTGCTCCTATAAAAAAAGAGAACGTATTCATAGTTAGACTCACCTTAGAAATTAATAAAGTCTACGAATACTTTGTTTGCAAGACGCATAATTGGTTTTTCAAACTTTACTTTGTCCAAGAAAGCTATCCTGTTTTCCTATAATGATGAAGTTGATTTGTTGTGAAGCC
>CAZQZJ010000021.1:0-8512 GCA_964597775.1 uncultured Methanosarcinales archaeon | reverse complement strand
TCCAAGAAAGCTATCCTGTTTTCCTATAATGATGAAGTTGATTTGTTGTGAAGCCTATATCTCCTTAAAGCTGCACGTGTTTTTAAAACTTCATATTTGTTACTACTTTATAGAAACAAATTATTAATCATGACTGTGTTGGAATTGGTGTGCTTATGAAATGAGATGTGATTAGCAACTCACTCCATTCCAAATATTCGTTTGAAAAATCCAAGTATTAGATCAAGGATACTCCTCTGTTCCCTAACCTCTTTTTCGATTCCGCTCAATCGCTCGTTGAGTGATGTGCATAATCCGTCAGCGCAGGTATTTGATTGGCATTCATAATTGTTTTGGCATGTTTCATCTGTTTTCTTTTGAAGTGTCAATGTTCCATTAATCTCGCAGTATGCTGGTTCATGTAAGGTAGTGTCTGGAAGGCGTGTGCCAAAGAAAAAGCATTTCTCTTCTACCCTGCATCCTTGGCATGATTGAGGAGGTAATATTTGCTGTGGTGGTTGGGTAGGTGGTTGATTGTCGCATTGTTCTTCCCATGTTCGAAGGCATTTGTTCTTGGAGTTGCACCAAATATATCCTGCAGAGGCAATGCATCCATGTTCATCACGCTCATCTCCAGGCATTATGTTCTTAGTGACTATTAATTCAACAGTTCTCTGTCCAGTCTCTGTTCCAGATATTCCTCTGACAACTAGCACATACTTATCATTCAAAGAAAATGGCTTCTCTTGTGTGATTTCAATGCTGCGTCCTTGGATTGAGACACTTATGGTTCCAGATGTGCAGGTGGTTGGCATTGGCATGTCTGCGTCATTGTGTGGAAGCTGATGCATGTCTTGTCCATTAGGATAGGTGCAATGAGGAAGTTTTATTGCGGTTATGGTAAATTCAACACTATCAGATCCTAAGATAAATCCTGTTCCTCCATGTTGGAGTTTGAATGGAACTCCTGGTGTTATTTGAATGCGTCTTGAAATCCCAGACTCAAACTCATGTTCAACTTCAAGATCATCTTCATCATCTTCAACTGGTGTTGCGCTGGTTTTCTCAATAAGAATCTTGACCTGATGAATAGGATCTTTAATATCTATAATAGTTATCTTGTAATTTCCTATGATTTGGTTTGCTCCTTTATTAAGGGTTAATATCTGAGGGTTGTTGTTTTTTTGCATCCTTACCTCAAGTTGGGCTGCAAATCCAGGGCAGGATTCTTGTCTTTTGCAGATCAGTTTTTCTATTCCAGTGAGGAAGATTGTGAAGCCATCAGTTGCAGTCAAGGCGCCTCTTCCTCCAGGGTGAAGTTCAAATGGCTCTCCAACTTTAATCATTTCTGGTGGAACAACCATGCCATCTTCAAATAGTGGTTGTGATTGAAATTCTTCCATAATAGGATCTCTTATCATTTCTTGCTCTTCGTGAGCTGCAATAGTACTAATAATTGTCAGGAAAACAAGAAAGAAGTATATTGTTATGAATAGTGGCGATTTTGAGTTTATCATTGATTTTTCCATGGTTTAAGGATTATAATTTTTAGTTGTATAAATATTTTTCCAAAGGTATTTATACCTACTCTACACGTATTTCCAAAGCAAAGACCAGAGGGGCATTTTACTAGGTGATAGTGATGGTTCTTTTTGAGCATCGTGATGGATTAGTGGTGTTTGGTGTGGCTGTGCTTGCATTGTCTGCCTTGTTTTTAGTGGCTCAGAATCACGGTGTGACTGGTTGGTTTATTGATATTTCTCAAAAAGATCGTATGGTAGATTATGTGGAGTCTATGGCGATTTTGGAAAATCAACATGTTGATGATATTCCTGTTGTGTTTCGCAGCTTGTTTGGTAATGCCAGGATTAATGGTACGATTATCCTAAATAGTGGTGAGGTTGTGTATGTAGGTGCAATTGTTGAAGATGGTAGGGTAAGATTTGTTGTGGATGGAGTATTAGCTGATCCAACCATGAATGTGGTAATCACAGAGCAGACAATTCATCGCATTGCAGATAGTGCTGATCCTGCTTCTGAGGCTGTTGTTGCGCTTGATAAAAAGGAGATTGTGTATACACCTCTTGGGATTACTTCTGCAGCAAAATTAGGTATAGCAAGTGCTGGTGCAAGGTTAATTGGTATGTTTAAGAAAGTTTTTTAAGGTGAACCAATTACACCAAATATCAATCTTTTTAAGAAGCAGTGTTCTTCTTTGTCTGTATGATCTGTCTTGGTATTGAATCTACTGCTCACACATTTGGCATTGGTATCATGGATGATAAGAAAAAGCTGTATGCTAATGTGAAGCGTCTGTATACAACACAGGAGGGTGGTCTTGTTCCTGCTAAGATTGCTGAGCATCATGTGCAGGTGTGTGGTGATGTGATTCAAGAAGCACTTAAGATTTCTCATCTCTTATTAAGTGATATTGATTTAGTTTCATTTTCTGCGTCTCCTGGAATTGGTAATTGTTTGCGTATTGGGTTGCAGGCTGCTCGTGCTTTGGCACTGATTCATAACAAGCCTTTGGTTGGTGTGAATCACTGTATTGCGCATCTGGAGATTGGTCGTGCACTTACCAAGGCTACAGATCCTGTGTTGTTGTATGCCTCTGGTGCAAATACGCAGGTTATTGCTTTTGAATCAGGAAAGTATCGTATCTTTGGTGAGACCTTGGATCTTGGTGTTGGGAATTTTCTTGATGCATTTGCGCGAGATTTAGGTCTTGGTTTTCCTGGCGGTCCTCAGGTCGAGAAGATTGCATTGCAGAGTCAGAACTTTATTCAGTTGCCATATGTGGTAAAGGGAATGGATATGAGTTTTAGTGGGTTGTTTACAAACCTAAGGCAGAAAGTTGCATCACAAAAGTTTTCTAAGGAAGATTTGTGTTTTTCTGTACAAGAGACAGTGTTTGCTATGCTTTGTGAAGTGACTGAGCGTGCGCTTGCTCATTGCAGCAAGCATGAGGTTGTGCTTGGTGGTGGTGTAGCATGTAATAAGCGTTTGCAGGAGATGGCGAATCAAATGTGTAATGCAAGAGGTGCTCAGTGTTATTTTCCAGAGAATCAGTTTCTTGTTGATAATGGTGCAATGATTGCTTGGTTAGGGATATTGGAGTATCAAGCAGGTGTGCAGCATGATGCAAAGTCTGTATCTGTGCATCCCTATCTAAGAACTGATCAGGTTGAGGTAATATGGTAAAAAAATTGTTAAGCAATTTTTTTAGGCATTATGCAGATGGTTTCTCCTGATTGGCAATTGGGTGGGAAGAGATAGATGCCTCGTGTTCCTTTGCATGCATTAATCCATCCTGATCTTTCAAGTCGTGATCCAATGCATTTTCCTTTTTCATAGACGCCTGAGTAGTATCTGAGTTTGTGTGTGTTGCAGCATACATCTGATCCAGTTGGTGGTAGATCATTTGTTGAGCCTGTTTGTTTGACGCCGTTTACAAGATTGATTTTGGTTTTTTCATAGTTTTTCTTTAGTGTGTAGACTGCTTGTTTTCCTTTTAGTTCGTATTGTATTGATTCGCTTATGCGTTGCGGTGTGACGATTTTTTTAGTGTATGGTGAGACTGTTTTGTACTTAAATGGTTGTGTGCGTACACTTGCATTCATGATTTCAAGTCCAACTGGTCCTCGTTGTCCAAATCTTGGTGTGAAACTGCTTGTGTTTGTTCCAGTGAATGTTTTGATTGCTGCTACATAGGCTTGTGTCATCAGCGTTGCTACAAGAATGAAAAGAATAATGAACATGGTAAGCAATAAATATTGTTTTGTGTTTTTTTTTATTTCCATCGTGTTGGTTTTCCGTATACTCCTTTAATAAGTGTTCCTGTTTTATAGGCTGGAGGAATGGGTTTGGTGTATATATAGAGGTGTGGTTTTTTTGTAGGTATTGGTAGGCTGCGTATTTCAACAGTTGATTTTACGCTGATGCGATTATCACCAACATAGCGTAGTCGCTTTGGTGCAAATCCTTTAAGGTCGCTGTTCATGATCACCAGTGCAGAAACCTGCGCAGTGGCTAAGATAAAAAGAATAATGAATATAATTGATTTTTGCATACTCAAATCATAGATGACCCAGATTTTAAAACTTATGATTTCTCAAATGGGTTCATACCCCGATGCTCTGCATCGGATATATTTACCTATTTGAGATTAAATGCACTCATTACACCTGTGTCCTCACCTGTGGTTCGGACACAGGTTCCATTCGGGAGTCAAAAGTTCGCTTGTGAGCACCCCGAGTCCAACAGAACTAGCATGTCACAGGTGTTGAGCGCAGCAGTACTATCACCGGTGGTGGGTGCGAACTTTTGACAAATACCTCTGGGCTCTGCCCAGGTTGGGATTTTTTATTTAGAAAATAAAAGAAAAAAAAGAAGGAAATAATGTTTATGGTAGTTCTGCAGGTGCTGTGCATGCAATTTCAGATGTGGTAAGGCATGGTCCTACACGGTATCCTGGGTGTGAGCCACATGCTGATTTGACAATGTTTCTGTAGTCAGCATCTCCCATCTTTCTGAGCATATCAAGGTCGCACTTGCCAAGTTTGAATGCATTGTTTGCAAGCAGTACTCTACGGTCGCAGCAAACATTTTTGCCTTCTTTTGGAGATTCTGTGAGTTTTATGCGATTTAGTCGTGCTTGTTTCTTGCCTACTCCAAGTTCAGATTGTACACCTTTTTGTGTTGAGTGTTGAATAACTCCAAGGCGTGGTGCTGCACGAACTTGTGCAGGTGGAAATCCGAATGATGTTCCTGCTGATCCGCGGAATGCAGAAGGTCCTGCTGTCATTTTCTTTCCGTACAAATCAAGTGTGCCAGTTGCGTATTCACTGTCAGTAAGATCCTTTGGTAGGAAGCGTTGCTGATACCTGAGTTGGTATGATACACCACCTTGAGGCAGATGGATTGCAGCCGGGTTTCCTCGGAGTCCATCATAAACAGTTTGAACTTCTCCAGGTTGTAATAGTTTTTCTACATCAGCACTACTTGTTAGCGCAAAGACGATGCCAATTGCAAGCGTCAGTAAGCCAAGTGCAATCTTTTTCTGATTCATGGTGTTCCACCTCACATGTGTGTGTATTATTATAAGAGCCGATAGACAAGGGTTGTGTTAATGCAATATACCCTGCAATATACCCCCACTATTTACTCAGGTTGTAATCGTTCCATTCTGCTTCTATATAAAACTTGTGATTTGAAATTTGTAATTTATTTGCCATCTTTAGCACGTTTGTAGAGCAAGTGTTTGAAGCACTACAGATAGCTCATATGCAGCAGCATCTGTACAAGTAAGAAACTTTTCTACTAAACTATTCGATAAAAATCCAATAAAAATCTTTTTATATAGATTCTTTTTTGTATGTGCTATGATTTTTATAAAATGGGTGGTTTCAAAAGGAATAGTACCTTTAATCTACATTGTGGTTTTAATACTTTTTACTGTTTTAAATGTATATGGAACCCAACAACTTGGTGTTTTTAGACTGGATGAATTTGCAGAAAATGGTACAACATATTATGATATCAATAATTTTAATTTTTCTGTAAGAATTGTTAAAGTTAATACAACAAATATTACTGGCCTAACAAGGCGTACTCAAAATAGCGATTCTGGAGGACCTAGTGTAGTGCATAATAAAACATCAAAAATCTATCCTGGTGATGTCAAAGATTTTATATTAAACGATAGCAGTGGAACAACAAGAGATACCTTATTCTTGATCCGACCAACAGCATTTTATAATCTCTCCAATATAACATACAATCTAACTACCTCAAATGCAATCACAAATACTTGTAGTATTATAAAAAACACCAGTTCGCTAATCCATATAGCTTGCGTGCAGACTGATAATTACACAATCCACACTACAAGCTACCTTGCAGAGCCTGACGTATCACAATTCTACATGTTTGAAGAAATCGAAAGCAATACTTCAAACTTATTAGTAAATACAGGTTTTAGAACATATTTTGATTATGATGTTTCAATAGCATCTGGACAAGAATCTCAAGATGAATACAAAGCTATTGTGAATAGCAGTCAGTTTGGGCCTGGCACAGAAGAGCAGATTACAAAAGAGGGCATTATTGTATGCGATGGTACTGGTCAATCTGTTATTGACTTGCAAAAATGTGATTCAGCCACAAATGACCTCTTTACCGTGAAGCAGCACCTGGGGAATGGCATTTCAGGAACTGAGATCTTTATTGGCGCATCAACTCAATTTGATAGCAACACAAAGATTGAATTCTATGAAGGATTTACTAATCCTAGCACTGACACTGATGGCAAAAGAGAGGTTCCACCAGAGGATGTAAATCTAACCTCACCTGATCTCAATAATAAGAATGACATTATGTTTGTGTTAAAAATCATAACTGGTAACTTAACCCAAGTAGGCTCCAGATTCAAAAAATTTTTTGGAAGCGCCTATGGCAATACTAACCTTGAGCTTAATGCAAAGATTACTGAATCTATCATTGGCAGAAATTTCCAGATTACAAATCTACTTGTTAGAAATAGCAGTGATGGCTCAACACTCACATCAATTGGCGCATATAATGGAATCAACATCACTGCAGAACTGACAAATACAGGCACTCAAAACATCAACAATATAAACATAACATGTATTATGAAACATAGTGATGGGACAAACATTGTCTCAAACTCATTTTTAGTGAACATAACACAGACAGAACCTGCAAAACTAATGCAATGTGGTGGAACAATAAACGCTAACAATAGCATAAAACCAGGAGATTATACAATTGAATGGAATGGAACAACTTCCACAATCAAAGAAAGTGACACAAATAATTTTATAGTCCTAAGTGACTTTGTAAGCAACAGTTCAGGCATAAGTCTGCAATCTAATAATTTTACATGCAATCAAATAATCAATATTTCTCATAATTTATCAAATATAGGCAACCAAAACTTTACAGCAAATATTACAATCAATATCTTTTTTAAAAATGACACGTTTGTAAATAATGTGAGAAACGATTCTATACTCTTGATTAAGGATAACAATAATGCAAATACAAATACAACCTTGTTTTGCAGTGAAAGACCACAGAATCTAACAGCCAACATAACATATACATTGAATGATGAGAATAATGGAGTAGAAAAATACAATATTTCTATTGGATTTAGCACACTTGGTGACTCACTTCTAATATTCTATGGCTATGCAAACTTAAGCACTTATCTGGGAAGCAATACAAATATTCTATATAACTATGGCCCGTCAGATACAGGCAATATCTTTATCACAGATGCTGATGCCACTATTGATTTTAACTCACTGCAAGCAATAGGAATTCGCAGTAATGGATCATTAGCAACTACTGACTTCATAGATATAGATACAATATTTGGCCTTAATCTAAGCAATTATGATAAAACAGTGAGCAGCATGTATAGCACAAACGGCACAAATCCAATCAAAACAAAAACCTTTAGGAGCAGATCCTTTTCAATCAACAATGTACCATTTGCCAACAGCACTGGCAATTCATCAGACACTGCATTTGAAACAGGAATCCTTTGGGACACAAGTGATACTATTATTAATAATGAGTTTGACACTACAGAAAAGGAAGACCTAATATTTGCCACTAAAATGGGCAAAAATCAGACCAGCAGCCTTGGAACTGTTGATTATATGATACGAATCGTTGCCTTTCTAAGAGAGCTAAACACAACAACAAACCAAATAACTATCTACCTAGAACCTGACTAATATCAAAACCATAACACAATTCAAATACACACATAAAATTCGCAGTGCGCAGCACTATTCGCAGCAAATGATGCTGAAGCAATCAACTCGATTGCAGCACTTCCGCCATCACCATCATCATTAATACTACTGCGCCCTGCATTTGCAGTTGTGCTACGAACTCCTATAATTTCCTCTGATTTACCATTTCCTATTGTTCCATGCCCTGTATACAAATTTGCAGCAGCAGAGTTATATGCTGCTACCATTGATATCCATGCTGAATCAGAAAATAGATTAAGTAAAGTTGAGTCCAAGAATCTTCCATTTGCCATAACAGAACCATCCATAATCTGTGCTCCAATCAAAAAATTACAGTTAGGACTTGACCCAAACATACAACCAGGCGCTGAAACAGACCTATTTATGATGTTATAAATCTGCCGATTCTCTCACTAGAAAACTCATTTACCTGTAATTTATCCAGGATAATCTATTCCATTAAAAGCCTTGAGACGATGACCAGACCATAATCACTCTTCTTTTGAATAGGAATGCTTATATCTTCTTATTATGAGAAAAATCAGAAATGACCTGGACAAGAAATCAAAAAACAATTCTTAGAAATGCCTCGCTATGGGCTACCTATGATGGATTAACATCAACATTTATTGTTGCATTTGCACTTGCCCTTGGTGCTTCAAATATCTGGATTGGTATCTTTGGCGCATTACCTTTTGTTGCGATGTTGCTTTCGCAGATTCCTGGCGCGTATAGTGTTG
>CAZQZJ010000020.1:0-19316 GCA_964597775.1 uncultured Methanosarcinales archaeon | reverse complement strand
ATTGAACCCAATTCTGAAATAAAACAATGCAGAATGGAGTTTAAAAGTGGCGCTCCATTTTTTTCATTCTAATCTGCTGATTCTTTTTTATAGGTATTCTTGTTGTTAATTCAACAAGATAGTGATATGTATTGATTGGTTTGTAGATCTGCCAAGGATTGAGATGTGTTTGTTCAATAACGCGCATGTTATGATCTAAAAAGAGAAGATGAAGCTGCTGAAAACAAAACCATGTATGAATTGCATAATTAACTGGCTTACCAAATACAAAGAAGGCATCTTGATTATACTGAAACATGAGCCCAAGACTTTTTGCAATCACCGTATTAAAAACAAGTACTTGCACAGTATTTGATCCTATCCTAAGTTTCATAAATAGCGAAAAAAGGTTATTTTAAGACGCTGATGCATATCAATTTCGTCAGCTTTTTTTCTACATTCTGTTGCAATGGTTGCGCGTTCGCGGTTTCTGTCAATGAAGTCTTTGAGTTGTTTGTTACGAAGTTTTATGTAGGAGTCAAGATCCTCTTTAGAGTTGATTTTCTGATTTTTGATGATATCTAAGAGTATACTATATTCTGGATACACCTTAATACGGTCTGGTATATTTATCTTTAGATTATCAACATAGCTCATATACAATACAGTAATGCTACTCTATTTAATCTTTATGGAGAGAAATATTCCTTAACTCTTTCTGCAGTCATCCAATTAATAACATCCTTTTTCTCTGCCCACCCTCTTCTTGCAGTTGCCACACCATACTGCATATTTGAGAGATGAGCAATTGCATGAGCATCAGTTGAGATACATAATTTCACACCTCTTTTGATTGCCTCACGAATATCTGAATCCTTTAAATCCAGACGATCAGGAAAGGAATTAATCTCAATTACTGTTCTGGTCTGCTTTGCTACATCAAGTAACTCATCAAAATCATATTGATACGGTTCTCTTTTATTGATGATTCTACCAGAAAAATGACCAATAATATCAATATTAGGATTATGCATTGCAGCAGCAATACGTTTAGTCATCTTCTGAGAAGAATTCTTAAAACCGTGATGAACAGAACCCACAACAACATCCATCTTTTTAAGAACTGAATCTGGAAGATCTGGCTTTCCATCATCCATAATATTCACCTCACAACCTTTAAGAATCATAAAGTCATTCTTGGAAAACTGTTTATTAAGAGCATCAATCTCTCTCCATTGCTTTTTAAAATCATTTGGTTCAAGTCCACCAGCAATCTTAAGCACACCAGTATGATCAGTCATCACAAGATATTCTCTTCCAAGACTTATAGCAGCCTTAGCCATATCACCAATAGAATATGAACCGTCACTCCAAGAACTGTGAGAGTGAAAATCACCTTTAATATCCTTAAGAGACACTAGTTTAGGAAGCTCTCCACATAATGCTGCTTGTATCTCACCAGTATCTTCACGAAGCTGTGGCTCAATATAATCCAACCCTAATTTTTGATACACACCTTCCTCAGTATGCCCAGCAATCTGTTTATTTCTTTCATCAAAAAGCCCATACTCATTAAGCTTCCATTTTTTTGAGATAGCAATTTTACGCAAGGCAATATTATGATTTTTGCTACCAGTAAAATAAAGAAGCACTGCTCCAAAACTTGCATCACTTACCACACGAATATCTACCTGAATCTTGTTATCAAGAATAACTGCTGACTTGGTTAGTCCTTTTGCAAGAACTTGATTTACTGACTTCATACGTGTAAAATAATCCATAATAGGCCCTGGATCTGAAGTCGTAACCAGAATATCAATATCACCAACACTTTCTTTTGCTCGCCTAAGTGATCCTGCTGAAATACTATGCTCAATAGATGAAAATCGCTGCCTAAGATCAACTAAGATAGCATCAGCAATAGGCTTTGCAACACCAAGCAACACTCTTTTGTGATAACTCCTAGAAAACTCAATAGCACGAAGTATATTAAATTCTTCACGCTCTCCCATACCACTAATCTTGCGAATCTTTCCTGAACAAGCAGCCTTCTTGAGATCAAATAAATTTTTTATCTTGAGCTGATCATAAAGCTTTTTAATAGTCTTTGGACCAATTCCTTCAATAGACAAAAGCTCTTCAACCTTAACTGGAGTCTGAATGCGCAACTGCTCAAGATACCTTAGCTTTCCAGTAGACAAGTACTCATGAATCTTCTTTGCAATAGCCACTCCAACACCAGGAATATCCTGGAGACTACCCCCATTATCTAACTGCTCAATATCCTGACTCATTGATCCAATATTCTGCGCAGCCTTTCGATATGCACGAGGTTTAAACTCGACACCTTGAATCTCAAGGATATCTGCAATCTCATACAATATCTTGACAACATCATTATTTTTCATTTGATAACAAGATTCTCTGAGCTGCAGACTCAGCTGCAGCAATAGTCTCATGATTATACCCATTCTTAGTAAGCTCCTTAGAAAGAATATTTATAGGATAATAAGTCTGATATTGTTGAATATACCTAACAATCTGATTATAAGTAACGAGATCAACACCTCCTGGACCAAGAGGCATTTTTCTTCTACTCATAAACATAACACCAACTGCAGCAAGAACAACACCAAACAAAATCCCTCCAAACATTGTTGTTGATTTACTTACTGGCTTGGCATACGCTGGAATTGCTTGTAGATCAGGCTCCTGAACTGAACTATCATAAGAAGAAGGAAGTATCTCCCTAACAAACTTGGGCTGTGCTTGTTTTGATGTACGTACTGGCTGTTGAGGTATACTCACTTGAGGACTAGATACTAAATTCCCAAGAACAAAATTACGATTTACCTGTGCTTCTTGATTAGTAAATGGATTACCATCTGCACCAATAAGAACCCCATTAATCACATGACTTCCCGGATTTGCAAAAAAAACAATTGGCTCTTGTACATCACGAAATACTTGACCTTTATTATCAAGACTAAATGCTACCTTAGTACCATTTGGTGCATCAATAATACTCCAAACAACTGTCACAGTAGTTAGTGCAGGCGCTGGTGGAATAGGAAGATTCTCTCCATCTGTTGGAGAGATAATAAGAAGAGTAGGAACTGCAAAGACTGCTGTGCTAGACAACACCAACAGACTAATTAGGGGTAGTATTAAAATATTTTTCATGGTACAGTGTTTGTTCAAATAAGATATAACTGCATCCTCTTATCTGACAAACAATCTTATGTATTCTCCTATTTAAAGATACCTTTCAGCTTCTTAATCATACTTTTCTTTACGTATCTGTCCAGGCTCAATGCCTAATTCGAGAAGATCTTTTGAGACCTCATCAACAAATCCTGGAGGACCACAGATAAATACTATACATTCTTTCTTATCATTGCAAAACGTATTGAGAAGATCCTTGTTAATCCTTCCAATATGACCATTCCATAGCGATTCAGTTTCTCTAGTAATGGTAAATAATACTTTAATTAGTGTCGAACCTTGCGCAATCTCTTCAATCTCTTTTCTGTAGATAATATCCTCTGATGTTTTATTACTAGAAAGCCAACCAATCTGCACAGATCTTTTACGCGCAACACAATCACGCAGAATACCCATAACCGGAGCAACACCACTACCTGCAGAAATAAGATAGATTGTTCTTGGAGAATCTTGATCATATAAACAGAACTTTCCAAAAGGGCCTTGGATAACAACATGATCACCTATCTTGATATTACGCAAAAACCAAGGTGTCAAAACCCCACCAGGTGTTTCTTTAATACACAACTCAATACTTCCTTGAGTTAATGGCGAAGAAGCAAGAGAATAAGAACGCTTTATCATTTTTGTTGTTCCATCAATCTGCGGAATAGAAACTGTAAGAGTCACAAATTGACCTGCCCTATACCCAAAACTTTGGGAAATGGCAAGAAGATATGCTTTTGCATCATGAGTAAGACCAATAATCTTCACAACAGAAACAGTGAGGGTGTTGAATTCAACCATGCTAAGGGGAAATACTAAATCCCTTTAATAGTATATGGTTTACTATCTGAAAAAAAGAACACACTAACCTACTTAACAACAACAACACCATGCATCTTAGGATGATATGTACAAATGTACTCATATCTTCCTGATTTATCAAATGTAAAAGTCTTACTTGCTCCTGTAACAATCAAGCCAGTATCAAACCCATCACCAGTTGCTGTATGAGGAGCAATATCCTTATTTATCCAACGAACTGTATCACCTGCACGGATAGTAATTATTTCTGGAATATATGCATAATCTTTAATTAACACATCAACAACTTGCGGTTTATTTATATCTTGAACAGACAACTCTGGCATGGCATCACCTTGTTTAGCAGATTGCTGTGGTAATTCAGACGGCACTGGAGATAATACCTGCTGAGGAGACTCTACTACAACTTGCTGCTCCTTAGAACTACACGCCACAAACAAAACCAGAATAACTAACAAAATACAACTTGAATAATGAATTTTCTGAATATTTGCCCTCATACCTAAAAACAGCTTTTCTAACTTTATATGTATTGCGTTTATGTATTACATTTTGAAGGAACATTTTTATAGTCAATTCACTCGCCAATGTTGCATGAAGGGTGGTCGACGAGAAGAGCTTGATAAGGAAATTACATCATACCTAGCTTCCAGAAAAAGATCGTCGTGGATATATAATATATGCCGCGTTTTTTTAAAACGGAGACCAAAACACAAGACAATGTCTGTTGTGCAACCCAAGCCACAACAGAAGTATGTGCGGATACAACACAAACCAGAACCGCAACAACAAAATATTGAAGAATTTGAGGACATGAGTCCTGGAGTGTGGGTTCGTATGGCAGGTTTTTTCTCACGAGCATTTGGCAAAGAAGAAGAGCTTGAAGACATGGAGTTTGCACCTGATGTTGATTTTATACCACCTGATGAAGTATTACAACAAACTCAACAGGTTAGCCAAACACTACCAAAAATGAATAAGCAGAGCCAACAATTAGGAATGCAACGACCACATTCTCAACAACCACAACGCCAGACCATAAAACAAGAACAACCACGAATTACAGTCTATGATGATGAGATAACATCACAAATCCCAATGAAAAAAAAGTGGTCTTTGTTCTCATGGAGGCAGAAAAAAGAGGAAGCTGTAACAACCCCAAAGCAGGATACTCATTCTGAACTACTTATTACACAAGCTGAACAAGAATCCTATGACACCAAAGAAGATATGCGTGAAGTCACCAAGATATTTCTTAAAACCCTTGAACGTTTACCACCTGAAGAATTAGGCAGATTTAAACGCTCAGAAGACTTTGACAGACTTAAGATATTACTAAAAAAACACAGCGTTATTAAGTAATTGTAAGAATAGGCTTATTATCTCGGTCTGCTTGTTCCCCACACACGCAATGCCTCACGTAGCTGAGGAGACTCACGAGCTGATTCAGAAAGGGTTTTTTTATCAAGCACTCCTTGTACTGCTGAACGCATAGCTTTAGCACCTGCATATGAACCCCATGGATGACCGTGAATCCCACCACCAATCTGCAACAATACATCATTACCAAAGAGATCCATTATCTGAGGAATAAGCCCAGGATGCAAACCACCTGAACTTACTGGAAATATATTTTTCATCTGTTGCCAATTTTCAGAAAGCAGATGAAGCCTAGGATCAGCAGCAACTATATTATTTACAATATGACTTCGTATACTCATAACCTCATCAATTGGAGAAACGAGTTTACCAATACCTGTTCCAATATGAAGTTGATCACAACCAAGCAACCTTGCTATCTCTGCAGTTGCAAGCATTGAAAACCCATGACTTTTATTCCTAGTAAAAGCAGCATGAAAGGCCCTATGTGCATGAATCGCAAGATGATAATCACTACAGAATTCACGAAGTGATCGAAGTGCAGTCCACCCACAAGTAATAATATCAACCATAACATACTCGCCACCAAGATCAGCAACAAGCTTAGCACGACGAAGCATCTCTTCAGTAGAAGGCCCAGAAACGTTAATAAGATAAGATTTTTTTTCACCAGTCTGCTTTTCAGCTTTATCTCGAAGTTTAAAACAGAGTCTTGCCCTAGCATCAAAAGGATTAAACTTTTGATTAGTAAGGTTTTCATCATCTTTAAGAAGATCTAGCCCTCCTGTCCAAATCTCATATCCAATCTTTGCATGCTCTTGCACAGTCATACCAACCTTAGGCTTTGGAACTGATAACATAAGAGGACGATTCTTAACACCAAAGATCTTACGTATACCACTAATACCATATTGGGGTCCTGGAAAACTCTTGATCATCATCTTTGGCCACTTAATATCCTGAATACGTAACCCACTAACTGTTTTCATACCAAACACATTCCCTGCAATAGAAGCAAGGATTTGCCCAATATTGCCTAACTCAAAATGATCCAGTGGATAGGCTATCTTAATCCAACCATCAGAACCCATCTCATACACACAGGCTGCTACTTGTTGAACATGAGACGCATTAACATTCTTTACCTTAGCCCATGTACCAACAGAAGACTCTGCAGCTACTGCACCTGCTGCACGCTTATATGTAGTCCATGCTGGAATCTTAATACGTGCTGAAACAAGAAGCTCGTTAGATCTTGGTTTGTGGTTAAGATCAACAAAATCTTCATAGCCTGGCATTTGTTTTTACCTTATACTTTGATGTATACGTTGCGTGCCGCGAGCTGTTTTTATTCAGCCCGCGGGTGTGTTTCTCACCTTCTTTTTCCAAAAGGAAAAAGTCTTGCGCCGTGAGAGGGATTGAAAGGTTCCCAGCTTCTGAAATTTGGGGGGGTGGTTTGTGTCAGAAAACGATTGTTTGCTGGGAACCATTCAATAACCTTAGTTTTTAGATAGATCAACTAATATATAAATGTTACGTTTTTGTATACTGGATGGGAAATTATTGTTATTAGTCTATTGATTATCCTCTTTATTTGAACTAATTGATCCTTGACTCATAAAAAAATCACTAATCATCGAAGTACAATCCTTAGTGATCTTAAGCTCCCAACTAGACGGAAAACAACGTATATACTGCGGCCAAGCATATCGCTCATCAAGAAAAACAACAACCCCACGATCAGTCTCTGACCTAATACATCTTCCAGCATTTTGCAAGGTCTTTGTAACTGCAGGAAGCACATAGCCATAATCCCACCCCTTACCAAACTTTTCATGATAATATCTAATGAGTTGCTGAGTCTCAAGATCTGGCTTAGAAAGAGGAAGCCCAACAACCACTACACATTGAAGCAGATCTCCAGGAAGATCAATACCTTCACCAAATGAACCAGATGCCACACCAAGCAACACTGCACCTGTTTTATTATACGATTTAAACGTCTCTAAAAGCTGATGCTTTTCCTGAGTTGAGAGATCTGACTGCTCTAAAAAAGAGGTTTTCCTATTTAAAACCTGGAAATACTCATTGATCTTATTGAGAAGAACATAACTTGGAAAGAACAAAGCACTATTGCCTGGCACTGTATTTACAATATCAGCACAAATCTTAGCAATCCTCTGAAACTGATCCTCAGATCGAGAAGAATACTTGGTTGTTACAGCAGGACAAATAAGCGTGAGTCTATTATTTTCATCAAATGGTGATTCATACTCTTGCTCATAGGTATTCAATGGAAAACCGAGAAGATCGGCATACATCTCAGTAGGAGTGAGGGTACCACTCATAAGCAAAACCATATATGCAGCATCAATAATAGGCTTAGTAACATATGAAGGATCAAGACAACGATAAATAATAGTAACAAGTGACCCTTTAGAAGAATCACGAACACTTATATACCTTACAAAACCATCATCAACACCAATCCATAGATTAAGAAAATCTGCTATAGAACCAATAAAACTTCGCTGCTGGGCTGTTCTAACAATTTTTCCATCATGCTCAAATAAAGAGATAAGTGACTCTATTGGTTTTATTTTGGAAACAAGTGAAATCAGGTCATCACACTCTATAACCTCTTCACCCTTAACACCATCAGCAAGCGTGCTTAACACATCTTGTAATTTAATAAGCAAGAGACGAGTTTCCTCAAGAGAAAACTTGATTGCTTCTTTAATTGCACCCTGGATTTGCAGATTAGAGAGCTGCGTTGACATTGTTTCACGTATACGTGACGCGAGATTATGCCCTTCATCAATGATAAGAATCGTATTCTCTAACTTCTTGTTTGTTTTTGCAAGAAAATTCTCTCCAATCTTTGGATGAAAGATATAATAATAATCAGTTACGATAACCTGAGCTTGCTGCGCAAGAAATTGACCTATTTCATACGGACACATACCTTTCTTCCGTGCATCTTTAATAAGCGTATCAATAGGAATGGGAGACTCTGCGCTTAATTGAGATACCAAGAGAGCTGCATCTGCAGTTTCCTGATTATTCTTCTTTGTTTTCAAATAATAATCACACTTATCTTCTTCACGTAATACTCGACAAAACTCGGAAAACTCACTTGAAAACATATTTTCAACACCTGATTGTGAACACATCCATTTTTTACCTATAATAGAAGAGGCAATAAAGGAAAGAGAGTAGGTTGTCTTAATCTTGCGCAATGTCTCAAGCGCAATAACATGCTGAGTATGACGAGAGGTCAGAAATATAATATTGAGATTATGCTCAAGTGCAAAGGTAAGTGCTGGTGCAAGCGCTGCTACAGTCTTCCCAAGACCTGTGGGTGCATGCGCAATCATAGACCTCTTTGTATTCAAACAATTCCATACATCATCCATAAATTGCTTCTGGATAGGCCTTATTGTTTCATATGGAAACAAAAAGTTCTTATTCATTTTCTGCTGGTAATACAGACCTATTTAAGTAGTGTGGGAATTTTAAAAAAAAGAATAGTCACATTTATATAGGGATAAATATGGTAAGCACCTATACTAGGGGGTTTTGAGATGAAGCAAAGTAAATTGTTTAACACTTTTTTTCTTGAAAAACCAACCATGATGCTTATTACAATCTATAATGCAAAACAAGAAATCTATGCAAGCACATTAGCAAAACAAATAGACTGCACATATTCCCATGTTGTCAAAATTCTACAAGAATTCCAAAAAGAAGGATTGCTAAATTTTGATAAACAAGGCCGACTGAAACTATTGACACTAACCAAAAAAGGAAGTGATATTGCAGAATCACTTGACAAGATTCGAAATGTGTTATAAAAAAGGGGTGCTGCTCCTTTTCAAACCCCCTAACTTTTTAAAGTAACTCATGATTTATCACTATATGAATTGGCTTAAAACACTTATTCAACAACCACTTAATGATATTCTTGGACAGGAAAAAGCAAAACAACAACTAAAATCAGCACTTCTTGTGAAACGACATATTATTATCTGCGGACCGCCAGGGATCGGCAAAACAACGATTGCAAAAAATATTTCACAACTCCTTCCACAGCTTGCACTTAATGATTGCCCATATCACTGTGACCCTAAAACTCCGATGTGTCCTTCTTGCATAACTACAAAAACAAAGTTAAAAACATTTGAAGGATTGGATCGCTTTATCCGCATCCAAGGATCACCTGATCTTACTGCTGAAGATCTTCTTGGAGACATTGATCCTATCAAGGCACTTAGCCACGGCCCACTTTCTATTCAAGCATTTACCCCTGGAAAGATCTTTAAGGCGAACCAAGGCATTCTTTTTTTTGACGAGCTAAACCGTTGTCCTGAAAAAATCCAAAACGCACTTCTCCAAGTCTTAGAAGAAGGACGTGCAACCCTTGGTGCATACAGTGTTGAGATTCCTGCAGACTTTATCTTTATTGGAACCATGAATCCAGATGATAGCTCTACTGAGAAACTAAGCGATGTATTTCTTGACCGCTTTGACATTATTGAGATGAGTTACCCAGAAACACTTGATATTGAAACAAAGATCGTCTTAACTAAAGGAAAGCTGCTTGATATAGAGTTTCCAGTATCACTACTTGCCTGGGCAATCATGTTTGTACGAGAACTTCGTGAATCAAAAGATGTTGAGAAAAAACCTTCAGTACGTGCAAGTATTGGACTATATGAACGAGGGCAAGCACATGCTTTGCTATGTGGAAAGAAACGTGTTGAACATGAAGATATTCAGGATGTCATCATTTCAGTGATTGCACATCGTATTACTCTTAAGCCATCTGTTCGTTATGTTCAATCAGTAGAAGAATTTGTTGCCTCAGAATTCCAACGATTCAAACAGGATCGGTTGCAAAAGGATGAACAACAAGGAGGTTCTCTTTGACACTCAACAAACAAATGTTAAACACCTTGCTAAAGCAGAGGAAACTAAGGGAGCACTCAAATCACAGCTAGATGAAGATAAACTTATGCGTTCAGTACTTGCAAATGATAAACAAACAATAGAACAGGGAAGACTTCTTGGCGAAATGCTCAATTTAGGCATTCATTCATTTACTCCAGAGATAACTTTTTCCCAAATCGTAAAAAATTATCAGGCTGCACAGAACCTGTACGGAGAGAAATTACTAAGATTTCTTTCTGGTTATGATCCACAATACCTTAAAAGAAATATCAACATTCCAGAATTTCAGAGGGAGCTTCAAATTGCTATTACTAAACAGATAGAATCACTTAAAGAGACTGGACTCCTTAACCAATCTGGAAGTATCACTGACACTGGAATCACAATAGCATCCTACCTCATGTACATTGATGAGCTTGACCATCTTATCCCAAAAGGAATTCACGGAGAACGAATCCACAAACGCACATCGCAGCATGGCGATCCATTACACACCCGCATTTACCACAAAGGAGACCGGTATAAAGATATTGATATTAAAGCATCAATTACAGCAGCAATTAGACGCAGACATCGTATGATATCCATAGATGACCTTTATACAAGCAAACGTCAGTCTAAGGGATCAATTTATGTTATTTATGGACTTGATGCATCAGGCAGTATGAAAGGTGAAAAGATTGGGGTTGCCAAAAAAGCAGGAATTGCATTAGCTCATACTGCAATTCTGCAGCGTGATAAAGTAGGACTTATTACATTTGGGACAAATATTAAAGAAACAGTAGCACCAACAACAGATCTTCATAAACTCATACGCAGTATTGCATGTGTTACTGCTTCTAAACAAACTGATTTTCCAAATATGATCAAAAAAGCAATTGAGATGTTTCCAATAACAACTGCTACAAAACATCTTATCCTACTTACTGACGCACTACCTACAATTGGAGTACATCCTGAAGAAGAAACACTCAAGAGCATTGCTCAGGCAATGGCACAAGGAATTACAACATCACTTATTGGAATTAAGCTTAATACAAAAGGCAGGGCATTTGCGCAACGCATTATAGAAGTTGGTAAAGGCAGACTTTTTCATGTGAAAAATTTGGACACAATTGATAGATTGATAATAGAAGATTATCATACCTTGTGGTGAAGTTTAAAAAGTCCTTACTCTTAAGACAAATCATGGTATTTAAGATTCTTGCATTCACTGATCTGCATGCCTCTCGTACAGCTCTTGAAAAGGTTGCTGAACAAATCACTAAGCACAAACCAGATCTTCTTATCTGCCCAGGAGATATCTCTATTTTTGAAAATGGACTTGAATACACACTTAGAAAAATAAATGACCTTCATGTACCTTGCCTTCTTATCCATGGCAATCACGAAGATGAAGTACTTACACAACAAGTCTGTAAAAATCTCAAATACTTAACATTTCTTCACAAAAAGACTGTTGTGCTTCAAAATATCCTTTTTATTGGACATGGCGGTGGCGGATTTTCCTTTGAAGATCCTGAATTTGAAGAATGGGCTAAAACAATTACACCACAAATTGCACAGCACAACCAAATTATTCTTATTATTCACCAACCAGTATATAATACTACAACTGACCTTATTTATGGAGGAGCACATGTAGGCAATAAAACATATCGGCGATTTATCCAAAAATATGCAAGAAAAATAAAACTTGTTTTCACAGGACACATTCATGAATGCTTTGGCGCTGTAGATGATTTATCCGGTGTAGTTATCTCTAATCCTGGCCAGCATGGAAAACTATATCTTATTGAATAATAGGCAACGATGTCATGGTTACATCTGACTGATGTGGTATGCGCTCGACCTCTTGTAAAACCCATTCCTGATGTTTTTTGTCATACTCCCTTGTATCAATAAATCTTTGAGATGTATCTTCTGGTTTCATCATAAGAACAACCCGTGATGCAAGCTGCTCATCCATAATGCGATATGGCGAATACTTTTCCAATTGACGACAAAACAATACAACCTCTTCATGCCGTGGCATTTGAGTAATTGTTAGTCTTTGCCTAGAAGCTCCAACAAACATAAATCCTTTTACCTCAATACAGAGGGGATTTGCTTGCTCAAATATATGTGCAAATCCCTCTGGATTGGTATCATTGACACCTTTGAGCAAGGTAATGCGTAATACAGTTCTGGTGGTTGCACGTTTACGCTTTAATACATCAATGGTTTTATTGAGCCGCAGCCAGGCATCCTTAAGATCCGGACGATCCATTTGATAAAATAACTTCTCATCTGGTGTATCAAATGAAACATACAATTGTGTTGGAATGATACGTTCTACCATATCAGGAAATTGCCCATTTGTAACAACAAAGGATGTGATCCCTCTTTTATGCAATCCATTAATTAATTCTGGAAGATAGGGATAAATGGTTGGTTCACCAGTAAGTGAAATAGCAAAATGCTTAGGTAACATAGCTTGAGCAAACTTTTGTTGCGTAACTTTTCCATGACCTTTAAATCCGATAAGTAATTTCCTCTGCGCAGCAATGCAATGCTCAATAATATGTTCTGGATCATCAATTTTGCCAAATGCTGATTCATTCCTATCGCGCCAACAATACACGCAATCCATAGTACACATATTTACTGCAGGACTCATTTGCACACATTGGTGGGAATTAATTCCATAAAATTTGTGTTTATAACACGTACCCTCCTCTTTTAGACCCTTTCTTGTCCATTCACATGTTTTAACAGCTGTATGCTCACCAGCCAAGACATATCCTTGTGACTGTAATAATTTCTTGTATAGCCCATCCATAACAACGCGTATCTTCAGAAGTTATATAAATCTTAACAAAGATGCCATAGCATGCAATTTCAAAAA
This sequence comes from uncultured Methanosarcinales archaeon, assembly GCA_964597775.1. Lineage (GTDB taxonomy): Archaea > Nanobdellota > Nanobdellia > Woesearchaeales > JAGWAF01 > JACQSU01. The sequence continues at coordinate 6,088 of CAZQZJ010000020.1, read as the reverse complement.
TTGGTTAATAGACTCAAACGCTCACCTGAATATAAGAATTATCATAGCTCGCATCCTAAAGGATTTCTTGCACACATCTTTGTCCAGAATGAAGGTATAAATAATTCGATGTACCAGCTTGGATATTATGATCCTGCGTCTTTGCGTATGACCACCTTTATTATTGGTGATGATATCCAATCCATTAATGACCAAGAGATACTTGCTGATCCAGAAACACAGATTACACCACTTCTTATCAAAGATGTTAAAGCAGACCAAGAAGAGATATATACAAAGGCAGAAGAGATACGGGAAAAAATGTATCCACAATCAGTGCCGATTAAACAATTCTTTATTATCCAAAATAGCTTGTTAGGACCAATATTTAACATAACTTATCTTACACAACGATTTAGCACGATTAATATCAAAATCTCCACAACAGATTTAAACGTTCTTAAGCACAATGAACAAGAACTCATGAAACAAATCTGAAATCACTCTGAAATTACAACTAGATTTTTAGACGATAAAATATAGTCACTAAGGTATATATGTTACATTATCAAACACTATATAAACAAGTTTAGTAATAGAAATATCATGATAGCAGAACTAGTGTATGGGAATCATCATAACCCACTGCACTTGTCCATATTTTATTCTTTAGAAATGTGCGCGGGAAAAAAGAGGATGATAGCTTCATCCTGCAGCATAACTACGGGTGATAGCGTAGTTAATAAAAATAATAAAAAAGAGGTGACACAGGATGAGTATCAGCTACAACACCATACGGAAAAACAAAACCCTTGGAATTTTTCTTGAAAAGAGATCTCAGGAGCTGTGAAGCTCCTCATGGATCTCTCTTCACAATACTATGCATTATCAGTTATAAATGCCATGCCGATAACGCAGGAAATGATAGATGCATGCCAATGGGATCAAACCCTCTTTGGCATGTAAACTATTTTTTTAAAGGTATTTCTATAATTTTGAGAGATACTCTTTAACAACATCAATTGTATGCAACACTGTTTGCTTAGGAGTCCAACTGGTTGTGTCAAGCTCAATAACATAACTATCCAAACTCTCAAAGTAGGATCGCACCCAAGGATCATGATATTCTTTTGCAAGACTAGAGAGATAGTTTATTTTCTCAAAAAAAGCGTTATCCTCTTTTTCTTTACGCACCCTTAATGCTGCGATACGTGGATCACAATGAACAAGAATAATAAGATGTGGTGGATTTTGGAGTGCAAGACGATTACCAGCTAAAGATTCTATATAAGTACGTTCGAGATGTTTATTACGCATTGCAGCCTGTACTGGCTGATAAACCAATGATGTTATAACTCCACGTTCCTGAATCCAACATTTACCTTGCTTAAGTGCTGGTAAAACTAAACGCCGATAAAGTGTACAACGATTTGCTGAAAATAGCTCAGCTGTTTCTTCTGCTTCATATTCCCTACCATTATCTAAAAGGTGTTCTTCACGAAGATCACAACCACTCCAACAATAGGTTGGCTCAGCAGAGATCACACTATCAAAACCATCAAGCTGTGTTGATTCTGGAAGAGATTTTTCTTTTTTCTGATATGTTACAAGATCAAAACAATGCATACCCTGCTGCTCTACCCAATCTCTAAGTCCAGCAGCAGCCGTACCTTTACCACCTTTATCAATACCATCAAACATAATAAGTTTGCCTCTTAGCTTGGAAAGATCCATAGACGCGGAGAGATTAGGGTAGTATAAATAATATACTTAAGGATTTTGAAAAAGTCTACTGCTGCCTTCTTTGGAGTGGTTTCTTCTCTGAAATATCTCATAAGTAAAATATTCATACTTTTTTGATGATAACAATATCCATTCCACATGATCAAATTCAGGAAAATAAACTGGTTGACCAACACACCCACCATCATATTCTACCCATGACACATGCATCATATCAACAAACTCAAGCGCTACCTTATACATCCGAACTCCGCCAATCACAAAGATATTTTTATTTAATTTATGAGCAAGACTGAGTGCTGCATCTATAGATGATACAAGATATGCACCAGGTGCATCAACAAGTGTACTACTCACCACAATATTCTCACGATCAGGTAGTGGACGAAACTTTTGCGGAATAGAACACCATGTTTCACGCCCCATAATAACTACACTACCAATAGTTACTTCTCTAAAAAGTTTTTGTTCCTCAGAGATTTTCCAAGGAATCTTATTATCACAACCAATAAGATGATCTCTACGCATCGCGACAATTAGCGCAAGCGCATGCTGTTTCATTAGAAGAGCCCTCCAAACATAGGAGTTGGATTTTCCAAGACAGGATGAGGATCATAATGCAGAATCTTAAAATCATCAGATGAATATTCAGTGATACTTTTTTGTTTATTTCGAATCTCTAAGATAGGAAGTTTTCTAGGCTCCCTATCAAGCTGTTCCTTTGCAGCAGGGATGTGCGGCAGATATACATGCAGATCTCCAAAGGTACCAGTAATATTCCCTAACTCATATCCATAGGTGTGAGCAAGAAGACTTGCAATCAAGGCATAGGATGCGATATTAAATGGTATACCTAATATGGTATCACAGGATCGCTGGTACCAACCCAAATGCAATTTTCTTGACTGAGGTGAGACATGTACTTGCCACAATATATGACATGGAGGCAAAGCCATAGCATCAAGTTGTGTACTATTCCATGCATTCACAATCATACGCCTACTTGACCCACCCCTACTTAACTCAGCCTCAAGAATGGCAATTTGATCCTTTGCAAACGATCCATGAGATCCCCTCCATTGTGGACCATAAACTGGACCGAGTTTACCTGCCTTATTAGCAAATTCCTCATCCTCTAAAATCCTATGCTCAAACCGCTCCTGGATTTCATTAGGAAGCTTCATTAATGCATTAAACATTGCAATTTGTTCCTCTTTTGGAATCTTCTGATCAAAAAGCACTTTTCTTGCTTGCACAGCCTGATCCTTTGCCAGTGCCACTTCCTCAACAGACATAACCCCTGCATTTATGACAGTTTTTAGATTGTATCGTAAGGCATCCAATGTCCATATACGCACTTTCTTTTGCAATAATGGACGAATATTATCTTGACCCTGCAAAAACCACAACGCCTCCTCTGCTACAGCCTTCCAAAAAACTTTTTTTGTTGTCACTAATGGAAAGCCCTGTGCAAGATCAAAGGTTGCATGTTGTTGATAGACCCCTACAGTACCTGCCCCAGTTCTTTCATCATGTGAAATTTCTCCTCCAAGTGCAGATTGCAGTAGCGCCAGATATTCCTTCATTAATAACCACCTGTTGCAATAGGAATGCCAAAAGTATATAATTTCATCGGAATAAAAAATACCACTGGGCTCTACCCAGTGGTATTTTTTAACCATAGATGGATAAACATATTCGATTCAGAGTATTATGGTATGAACTATAGGAAATAACCTTAATTTTAGGATATTTCAAAAATGAAAGTAAGGTTATTTCCTAATAATCAAATCACTTTAATCTGGGAAAAATATCCTATAATTAAAGTGATTTGATATAATTTGAGAAATCATGATAATTACCTTTAAAATAGATATCACCTTTCCTTCCCAATATGTTCACTCATTACAAAGATGCACTTAATTATATCTTCAACCTGAAACGATACAACCAAGCACCTACCTTTGATTCACTTCACAAAGCACTTTCGACTTTTGCGAATCCACACCTAAACAAAAGAATTGTTCATATCACTGGAACCAATGGCAAAGGATCATGCGCTGCAATGATGGCAAATATTCTTTATGCTGCAGGATACAAAGTAGGACTATTTACATCGCCACACCTTGTACGATTTGAAGAAAGAATACAGATTGATGGAAATCTTATTTCTGCAGAATCTGTTCTTGAATATATCAACAAAATTAAGAACATAGAATTGCAACTCACATTCTTTGAATATTGCACGATTATGGCATTTTTGTATTTTCATGAACAACAATGCGAGTGGATTGTACTTGAAGCTGGAATGGGAGGACGACATGACCCTACAAATATTTGCATGCCAAAGGTTTGCATCATTACCAATGTAGATTTAGACCATATAGATATTTTAGGTAGAACTATTGCTGATATTGCAGCTGATAAAGCAGGGATTATCAAAGAAGGAGTTCCTGTAGTAACAGGAGCTACTGGCGAGGCAAAAAAAATTATTTTTGAGACAGCAATTTCAACAAAATCAATGCTTGTATCTGGAGAACAATATGATTATGATGTTGGACTGCTTGGCGAACATCAGATTATGAATGCAGGCCTTGCTTATGAAGCTGCTCGCCTGCTAGAGATTCCAAATGAACTTATACGAAAAGGAATTAAGGAAGTCAAATGGCCTGGAAGACTTGAATATGCTAAAACAAACCTGTTACTTGACTGCGCACATAATCCTGCTGGAATCAGTGCACTAAGCAAATATCTTCAGACCATCAAGAAACCAATGATAATCATATTTGGCAGTATTAAAACCAAAGATTATACAAACATGTTACGGTTATTACCGCAGTGTATGGAATGTATTGTAACATCAGCAGATAAGAACAAAGGGGTGTTGCCTGAGGAATTATCCCAGATTAGATCATGCACTATCAAATCAGATCCTATTATAGCATTAGGCTATGCCACATCGATTGCAGGATCAGAGGATCTTATTGTAATTTGTGGATCATGCTACTTAATAGGAACAGTAAAAGTTGCATTAAATTCTGGATATAATAAAAACTGACCACAGAGTTCCTTGACATTCGCCAGAATCTTTGATATCAGATCATTATTATTAGGATGCAATACAATCTGCAGAATCCATTCACCTATTTGCTTCATCTCTTCTTCTTTCATTCCCCTTGTTGTTAATGCCGGAGTTCCTAACCTTATACCTGATGTAATCATAGGAGATTTAGTGTCAAAAGGTATTGTGTTTTTATTACAAGTAATTCCTGCCTGCTCAAGTGCATACTCTATCTCTTTCCCAGTACAATGCTGTGGTGTAAGATCAATAAGAATAAGATGATTATCTGTTCCCCCGCTCACAAGACGAAGACCACCATCCATTAATACTTCAGCAAGCACTTTAGCGTTCTTGACCACTTGATAACCATAATCCCTAAATTCTGGTGTTGCTGCTTCTTTAAAACACACTGCCTTTGCAGCAATCACATGCATAAGCGGACCTCCTTGCAAATGAGGCATAATCGCCTTATCTACCTTTTCTGCAAACTCTGCTTTACACATAATCATACCAGATCGTGGACCTCGCAGGGTTTTATGTGTTGTAGTAGTAACAAAATCAGCATACTTAATCGGTGAAGGATGCACATTGGCTACTACAAGCCCTGCAATATGAGCAATATCTGCCATCAAATACGCTCCAACCTCATCAGCTACTTCCCGAAATGCCTTAAAATCTAAGATTCTTGGATAAGCTGATGCACCACAAATAATCATCTTTGGCTTAACAAGCAATGCCTGTTTTCTGAGAACACCAAAATCTAACTGTTCTGTATCCTTAACAACACCATAAGGATGCGATGCAAAGATGCGACCACTAAAACTCATCTTAAATCCGTGTGTAAGATGCCCTCCATGAAACAAATCCATGCCCATAATCGCATCACCTGGATTAAGCATGGCAAAATATACACCCATATTTGCAGACGAACCACAATGAGGCTGGACATTTACATGTTCTGCACCAAATAATGCCTTTGCACGATCACGAGCAAGATTCTCGATAACGTCCATAAACTCACAACCACCATAATATCTTCTACCAGGATATCCCTCTGCATATTTGTTTGTGAGCACACTTGCTGTTGCTTCAAGCACATCCAAACTTGCAAAATTCTCAGAAGGAATCATTTCTAAACCCTCCTTCTGCCTCAATATCTCCTGCTGGATAGCATGATAAACCTGTGGATCAGAAAACTTGAGCATATAATATTGGAAAGGCTACTTGTATAAAAGATTTCCCGAAAACCTGGCTTTGCGCGGAAACTCACTGGGTGTTGTGATCTTTGAGTTTAGCTAACTCCAT
>CAZQZJ010000019.1:0-19782 GCA_964597775.1 uncultured Methanosarcinales archaeon | reverse complement strand
ACTTCGTTCGTGTAATAAAAATTATTTTTCCATAAAACTAGGCCTAACTGCATTGAAATGCCACTTGCAGTTTAGTTTTCGCAATCAATAAATACCACCCCTATACATATTGATCCATGCTCAACTTAACTGAACAAAATTTTGATAAAGAAGTACAAGCTAGCATACCAATTATTGTTGATTTCTGGGCAGAGTGGTGTGGTCCATGCAAACGCCTTGGACCAATCTTTGAACAGCTTTCTACGCAATATGCTGGAAAACTTCGCTTTGCTAAACTTAATGTTGAATCCAATCAATCTCTTTCAGCCAAGTACTCAGTGATGGCTATTCCTTGTATGATTCTTTTTAAGAATGGTAAAGAAGTGAATAGGCTTGTTGGAGCGTTGTCTCCAGATTTGCTTAAGAAAAAGCTTGATGATATGCTAACTCAGATAAAATAAAGTTGATGTGGATCATCAGAAATCGATATAAGTCTGATGTTTTAGATGTTTTTTCCAATCATTGCAAGCATGAACGCTACTATAACTGCGAAAAATGTTGCAACCAGTGTTATAATGATACTTGCTGGTATAAGCACAACTGCTGCTGCCCGTGCTGTACTTAACTTATAAACGATTTTGAGAGTGACAATATCAATAACAATGCTCCAAAACATAGCAACCACACTAAGAGCTGGACCAATTCCTGGAATAATCATCACCCAATAAAGAACTCCTTGATGCCCAAGCGGCCTGAGAAGTTGCTGATATGTTGCCTTTCCTCCAAGGATTTGTGCAAGTATGTGATATATAGCAGTGCCAATCCCAAGCACAGCAGTCCATACAAAAATACCTGGAATAATATTGCGCAGACTCCACGTGCCGATACTAGCAGCTACTGGAATAAACATCCATATCAGTAGTGTTACACCTGTTGCATTCTTATCACGTGATGTTTCTTTGATAACTGCACTATTTAATGTTATGATACCAATTGCTCGCTTTATGCCTTGTATAATATCCATATGTATGCCTCCTTACTGTATTTGTTCTAATGGCTCTTCCATATTAGGAAGATCTCCTTTAAGATACTCTTCTATTCGTGCAACAACATCCTTAGTGTGTTTGATAATCTTTTCAGGAGAAGTATGACCAATAACCATTTCTCCTGCAGCAAAAACGTTCTTGATACTTGTTTGAAAATATTCATTAGTCCAGATCTTTCCTTTACCAATAGTGCGAAGCGTTGAATACATACTAATAGAAGGATTTGGTTCAAATCCAGTTGCAATAATAACCTTTGCTGTTTCCATAATAAACTCTGAGTCCTCAATAGGAATTTCAGTGCGCTTACCATCAAAATCCTCTTCTCCAAGCATTAACTGGCGTAGTTCAATACCTTTGACACAGGAATTTTCATTACCTATAATAGATACTGGCTCAGTAAGCGTCATAAAACTTACTGATTCTTTCACAGCTGTACTAAGAAGATCCTTATCAACTGGAATCTCATGCTTTGTGCAAACAACAATAGCATTATTTCCTTTGCGTGCTTCGATAATAGCAGCATCCAAGGCAGCATTTGTGTTTCCTAGAATAACTGTAGTTCCACTAAACCCAGTGTCGTGTCCAAGCAAGACATCGTTTGCTGTGAATACACCATGAAGTGATTCTCCTGGAATTCCAGGAAACGCTGGCTTGTTTGCACCAGTAGCAATAATAACAATATCAAACTCTCGCGCTAATTCTTCAACAAAAACTGTTGATCCAATAACTGCATTTGTATAGGTCTCTACACATTCTTGTAACTCCTTAATCTGGCGATCAAGAGAATCTTTTGGCAGACGATAACCTGGAATAAGATACTGTGCTGACCCTCCAAGTTTTGACATGGCTTCAAAGAGATGCACTTCGTAACCTTTATCTTTGAATTGGTTTGCAAGTGCTATTCCTGCAATTCCTCCACCAACAATTGCAACTGCCTGTGATTTAGATTTTATCCTATTCTTAGTACATGCACCATATTTACTCAGATGATGCACAACATCCCTTATGCGAATGGTATGTGGACAAGCATGTTCTGCAGCTTCATAACAGATATGGCTTGAGACTATAGGAATAGGATCATGGGCATGCAACACGTTTTTTGCTGATTGCATATCATCTTTTTTAAGATGATTAAAGATGCTATCAAACGATATGCCTATATGATTAGCTGCGTGGCATTCCTGCTTGCAATTACCACATTTACGTGCCTCATCAGTAATCCACTCAGGTGCTAATCCAAATTTCTTTGATACAGTTGTTTTTCGCTTCATGAATTCACCATGCACGCCTTGCAAGAAGCGCTTCCCAGTCAACTTTGTGCCCATCAACTGGCGGCCCTTCTATACAACTGAGCCTGGATTCGTTTTGATAAGGAAATCTACAATGGCTTGACATTCCAATACCATCATCTCCTATTGGAGGTAGGAGCATTGTTAATGTTCGAGAGCGCAGTTCTGTGGCTTTTGCGATCTTATATAGTAGTGGCAGATCAGTTACTGCAACAACAAGATTCATATGCTTGCGCCTAAGAAGCCCATGCAATTCTGAGGTTGTAGAATTAACAAGAGCATCCTGCTTGTTTGTGACAACGAGAAATTTATCTGCTGATTTCTTAATACGTTGTTCCCAAAACCGTTGTTTTTTTGATGCAAATGATGCGATAAAATAGATCTTGTTTTCAAAGTTGCGAAACGCGTTTGAAATAAGAATAGCAGATCCAATACCTTTGGCATCTGCAATAATACAGATATTTCCAATATCTCCTACACGTAGTGGTTTTCCTAGCGGCCCTGTTACACAATAGAGTTCACTACCTTTTTTAAGATCACCAAGCAGTTTTCCTTCTGGACTATTTAAATCAAGGATAACACCAATACCTTTCTTATCTTTTTCTCCAATAAACAATGGTATACTTTGCGATGCCTCAGTGCGCTTAATAAGAACATATTGTCCTGGCCTAGTCTTTTTTGACATCTCAGGTGTTTGTAAAAGGAGCAGATTAAGCCCTTCAGCAAGTTTGTTTCTTGATAGCACGTTAACCATTTATGCCACGACATCTTTTTTTGTTTGTTCTTTCTTTGTGCTGAGTCGTGGCGGTGCGCGTGATTCAGCAGTACGAGATATCGTTTTTTGGGACTGTTCCTTTTGGTTTTGTAGCTGCATATTTTCTGGAGATGGCTGCGTATTCTCTAGCTCTGCTGGCCGTTCTCGCAAGGTTCGTTTGATAAGGAACTCTTTGGTATTCCTATCCAGATCTGTGAACTCGTCCACCTCATTAAGAAGTAATGATGATGCGCTTTTGCCAAAAGCCACTGCTTCAACTCTACATCCAAGTGCGCGTTTGAGATGCTGAACTAGATCTTTGTAATCACCATCACCACTCACCAAGATAACAACATCAAGCTTCGGAGCTAACTCAATAGCATCCATTGCAATACCAATATCCCAATCCCCTTTTTTTGCTCCACCAGGAAATACTTGAAGATCCTTTGCTTTGACCTCATAACCCATATTCTCAAGCGCATCAAAGAATGTTTGTTCTCCCATCATATCTGCTTTGATCACATAGGCAATAGCTCTTACCAATCGCCTTCCTTGAACAGCTGTTTTTAGAACAGCTGCAAAATTAACTCGGCAATCATAGATATACCTTGCAGAATAATACAGATTTTGAACATCTACAAATACGCCAATCCGTTGTTCCTTATGAGCTAACAAGATGATCACCTCTTTTTCTTACTTGTTTGCACTATCTTATCTATCATCAATCATATCATCAATTATGTTATAATATCGTTGTTGAAATAGTAAACTATACTATTATCTGCATAGTAACTATATCGTTGACTGAAAATACAGATCACAAGAAGGCGGAGTAGACATAAAGAAAAAACCGCACCTCTTTTTAGACGATAAATATCAGATCACCTCTCTATCGACGGTGGAATATGGGGGTATTATATAAAACTTTTGAGAGAAAGTAATTCTTTAATGTTCTGAGCTCACTGCGTTTGATTCAGAACATAAATAATTACGGATGACTTTAAAAGCCAATGGCATTTTGCAAACACCATGACCATAACTGTCCAATGTTTTGTGCTTGATGCAACCTACAAACTCAGAGATGGCAAGGCTCAAATCTACTTATACTGCCGAACAGTAGATGGCAAACAGATTGTTGTCTTAGATGCAACAACAAATCCATACTTTTACGCAATCCCAACTAATTCTTTACTTAAGGAAAAACTCAAAGGATTTGGAACAAATGATATGCATGTAACACAAACACAAGACGAATCTAAATTATACCACGGCAAAGACATCACAGCTCTTAAAGTATTTACTAATATCCCAGGCGCAGTGCCAACTATTTCTTCGCAAATCGCAATCTGGGAAGAAACAAGCTCAGTGCATGAGAATGATATCCTCTTTGTTAGAAGATACTTAATTGATAAGGGAATCTACCCATGCTCACTTGTTGAGGTTAAAGGAGATTGGAGCTTGGAGCAATCCAGGGCACCTGTCCTTGTTGCTCTTAGTGTTACTCCTCTTGGAACTGCCACATATGATCATCCAAAGATTCTTGCAGTTGACATCGAGACATATCAAGAAGAAGGCAAAGGTGTTGATTTTGTACACAACCCTATCCTAATGATAGCCTTGTATACCAAGGGCTTTGAGCGAGTTATCACATGGAAACGCTTTGATGGTGCAGGACAATACGTAGAATTTGTTGAAAGCGAAGATGATATGCTCAGACATTTTCGCGAACACATTATTAATCTTGCTCCAGACATTCTTACTGGATATTACTCTGACGGCTTTGATCTTCCATATATCAAGGCCAGAGCAGACAAGTATGGCATCAAAATGGATCTAAGCATGGATTATTCAGAACTACACGTGCTTGGAAAAAACAGATCTGAGGCTCAAATTAGTGGATTAGTGCATCTAGATATTCTCTCCTTTATCCGCAGAGTCATTAGCAGAACCATGGAAACTGATGTGTTTACCCTTGATGCTGTTGCTTCTGAACTATTAGGAGAGCGTAAAAAAAGCGTTGATCTCTCTAAACTCTCAGATCACTGGGATGCAGCATCTGTGCAACTTGCATCATTTGCTGAATATAATCTGCATGACGCGCGTTTGACATTTCAACTAACTGAGCTAGTACTTCCAAACATTCTTGAGTTAGTAAAGATATCTGGCCTACTTATATTTGATGCGAGCCGACAGTCTATTTCACAACTTATTGAGGCATTTATCTTTCGCCAAGCACATGAACAAAACATGTTATCATATAACAAGCCACAGTATCAGGAATCCTCTCGCCGCATGTCACAACGCGCTAAGGGAGCATTTGTGCTTGAACCAACACCAGGATTATACGAACACATTGTTGTCTTTGATTTTCGATCACTATACCCATCCATTATTGTAACACATAACATCTCTCCTGAGACACTCAACTGCGCATGTTGTGAAGAAACACAAAAAGCACCTGTCCAAGGCGTCTCCTACTGGTTTTGTGAAAAAAAAAGAGGGTTTATTCCAGCGATCTTAGATGACCTTATCCTTCGGAGAAACAGGGTTAAAGAGATTCTTAAAGAACAGCAATCTAAGGATCCACTTTTAGCAGCACGCAGTGAGGCATTAAAATGGCTGGCAAATTCATTTTATGGCTATCTTGGATTTGCACAATCAAGATGGTATTCACTTGAGTGTGTTGAGTCTATCACTGGATACGGCAGAACATATATAACACAAGTAATTCACAAAGCAAAAGAGCGGAGTTTTTTTGTGCTATACTCTGACACAGACTCAATATTCTTACAGTTAGGAAAACATACAAAGGAAGATGCTATCCGTTTTCTTGAAGAGATCAACTACTCACTACCTGGCATGATCGAACTTGACTATGAGAACTATTATCCTGCAGGACTATTCGTAAGCACCAAAGGCGTCGAAATATCAGAGGCTGAGGATGAAAAAGGCGCAAAGAAAAAATATGCTCTTATCGACGAAAAAGGATTTATCAAAATCCGCGGATTTGAAACTGTTCGCAGAAACACAAGTGTGATTGCACGTGATGTTCAGCGTCTTGTGTTTGAATATGTGCTAAGAGATCGAGATAGCCGCAAAGCAGTTGAATATGTCAGACAGATTATTGATAACATGCGCAAAAATACAATTCCGAGTGATAAGGCTGTAATCTCAACAATGCTAACTAAGGACATTAAAAATTATCAAACAATTGGCCCACATGTTGCTGCTGCACAACGAATGCAAGACAAAGGATATGCAGTTGGCGCAGGAACCCTGGTTAAATACATCATTGTAAAAGGTCAAATAAAAGACAAAATCCGTGATAGAGTTCGCCTGCCACAGGAAGTAACATCCAACGAATACGACTCTAGCTATTATATAGAGAACCAGATTCTGCCAGCAGTTGAGCGAATCTTTAACGTGCTTGGCTATTCAGCAGAAGATATTCTAGGCGAGGTATCACAAAAGACACTTGGAAAATTCTTCTAGAAAAATCGTTTAATCTTCGCCTTCGGCGAACTTAAACGATTTTTGAATCCGACGCCAGAGATTGAACATTGTGGTAGATATTCAAAAGGATGGAACAATTCTCTCGATTGAGATTCCAATGGCAAGTAAGACATTTGTTAAAGAAGCTAAGAATGTCCTATCACATGCACTTGTGACGTAATACTCAGTTTGCTACGTCAATGTCCCGTTTCTATCCTTAGTCTCTAGCGTGTTAAATTCAGACTGCGGCGCGCCGCAGACAGGACAGTGCCAATCTGCTGACAACTCACTAAATGCTATACCTTGGACTTCTTCATCATAGATATACCCGCATACTCCACATTGAAATTTTGCCATTGCATTCACCTAACATGATGAGATTACCCATCTTTTAGACATGTGGATATTGAGAGTGGTTATAAGTATTGCGTATTTGTTAAGTTCTGAGTAGGCTAAACAAATAGGGTGATTGGGAGGCCAATGAGGAGAATATGTTTATATACAAAAGTAACATGCGTGATCGTATGCAAAAACTCTTGCTCACATCAACTGGTCTTAGCAATAAAACATTAGTTCAGGCATTCTTAGAACTAATTTCTAAACCAGTTGTAACCATTACTGTACTCTTTATTCCTACAGCATCACAAAGTCATGTTGAACTTGAATATGTGAAAGAGTCTAAGCAGGAATTATTTGATCTTGGTGTTAGGAAAGATCATCTGAAAGTTCTCCAGTTGGATCATACAGTTACTTTAGAAGATGTTGATGATGTTGATGTTATTTATGTTTGTGGTGGAAACACCTTTTATCTTCTTGACAGAATGCGAAAAAGTAGATTTGACACAGTGGTGAAATCCTTAGTAGCTAAGGACGTTGTATATATTGGCGTAAGCGCTGGCAGCATTGTTGCAGGACCCAGTATTGAGATTGCAGGAATGGGAATCCCTCCAGATGAGAATGATGTTGCCATGAATGATTTTACTGGGCTTGGATTGGTAGATTTTGTTGTTACACCTCATTATTGCAAAGCAGAAAAAGAAATGGTGCAACGCTACAAAAAAGTTTCAAAATATGAAGTGGTCACGTTAACAGATAGTCAAGGGATTGTAGTTGAAGGTAAGCGTAGAAGGCTGGTATCTTAGAAAAATGATGCATCATAGAATAAAAAATCCCAACCTGGGCAGAGCCCAGGGGTATTTTTTAATCTCAAATAGGTAAATATATCCGATGCAGAGCATCGGGGGGTATGAACCCATTTGAGAAATCAAGAAAACTTAATTGTAGAACATAGACAACATATTATGCAAGAATCTTTTGTTTGATAAGCTAGATGTCTAATTTCATGTTTGTAATATCTACATTCATAGCGTGGGTGTCTTTTTCAACATTGATAAGCTGTTTGTCTATAGGATCCAAGTAATATTTCCAGAGTATTCCTAAAGCAAGGATTAGGGATCCTATCCATTACAGTTCAGGTGGCAAATCAATACCTGAAATTGGATCATGGGTTGCTACGCCAACAATTGCTAAAGCAAATATGACACTCAAGTACAGAGGAGTATCCTCTTAGCAACACGTTTCAAAGGATCATTACAGTATTTTGTAATCAGCCACTGACCACTTATAAAGATGGCTGTGAGCAACCAAAACAGCTGTAGGTAAATCATACCATATACTCTATCAAAACTCCTTAATATATCTGCTCACCAATTTTCCGAAAACTTTTCAATCGTACCTTCTTTACTTTATCACACGTACTTTATACATACTTAAACTGCTTTGCTAATCGCACTGAATTTTGGCTTTGATAATTTGACTTAATCTCAACACCATATGCAATCTCTGGAATCTCAGACATCTTTTCAAAAACAAACTTGCAAAACACCTGGCCATCCTCAACCTCCATTGGCGTATCCCGACACCTTGCTTCAAAAACAGTAACAGCACCTTTGAGTTCACCTTTCTTACCATATCCAAAACCAGGATCAAAAAACCCTGCATAATGAGACCGAAACTCGCCAATACCTGAATGAAAATCAATGATCTCTGCAGCATACGCTGTTGGAATACGAATAAGCTCCTTAGATTTAAGAATGTAAAAGAAATCTGGATCCAAAATAAGACGTTTATTAGCTGGACGCTTAATCGGATCCCAATAATCACTTATTTCATAATGATACATCTTAGCAAGATTGATTGGCGGAGCGTTTTTCTTAGATTTGTATCCGACAATAGGGTCAGATAAATCAATAGAGAGATGAAGTCCGTTGCTGTGAATAAAATGATCATTTAGTGGAATAGGCTTACCATCCTTATCAAAAAGAATCTGGTATTTCTGATTCATCTCAAAAAGTTCTTGAGTGTTTAACATCTTAGAACCATGCGCTTGAATACGAATCTGATTTAATGCAATACCTTCTTCAATAACAAGATCAAATGAAATAGGAAAGACAAGAAGATACAACTTACCAGAATAGCCAGCAGGAATAATATCAAAATTCTGAGTACCATCTGCAATCAAACGTGCAAATGTATCAACTCTACCAGTAGATGACTTAGGATTTGACTTAGCTTGCATAGAAAATGGAAAATGAATAGACTCTTGAAGTTCAAAAACATATGCTTTACGCGCTTCAAGAAATGTAGGCTTGCTAAGATCTAGAGTATAGTACAGCTTCTCAAATTCATCAAGTCGCTCTTGTACGCTAGTTCCATTCATGGTAAGAAATGCAGCAGGCACTCTATAACCCTTTTTACCAAGACGCAAGTCAAGAGATGATGGCTGAATACTTGTCTGTGTAAGCGCAGGCGCGTGAATAATATTATTCTCAAGAAGCTTTTTGATTTGCTGAGACGGAAGTATGCCTCTTGACACATCAGTTTTTAATTGTCCCCATTGAGCTTGCATAAGAGTGCCTCGATTGTATTCTGAAGCGATTCAATACTCGTGTTATTAACAATTTCTAGGTCTGCAAGCTTGCGGATTTCACCTAGGTTTATTTGTGTTCCTATTCCATACATTTGCTGGCGCTCACGCTCTTTAAATTCTTCAAAACTCATATCATCTCGTTCATCACGACGAGAGGCCTGCGTACGCTGATACCTAAGATAGATAGGTGCATCAAGCCAAATCAGCAAAAAATTATAATGATTTTTAAGCGCATGCGCTTCTGCAGGCGCTCGAATCCCTGAAACAACAGCATATTGAACATGATTCTGAGTTATCTCTTCTAAAATCATCTTGGAAAGAATCGCAGGATCCTTTGCCCGAAGCTCATCACCAATCCTCACAAGAGTAGGAATATCTTTTGGCAATCCTTGTTTTTCGCACTCACTACGAAGAATATTACCATATGAATACGGCACAAAGCCTTTCTTCACAAGAATATCTGCAACTGTATCTTTTCCAACAGCAAGCGGACCTGCCACACCAATAATCATAGAACCTAAGTTATTCACACTAGTTTTTATGGATTATGGTGATATGGTATTTAGATCTATAGGAAATAACCTTAATTTTAGGATATTTCAAAAATGAAAGTAAGGTTATTTCCTAATAATCAAATCACTTTAATCTGGGAAAAATATCCCATAATTAAAGTGATTTGATATAAATACAGAAAAAATTATATACCCACGTGAGCAGAGGAATGAAAGCAGAGGAATGAATGCAGCGTAGCACTATTCAGACATTTAGGAATTTTGTAGTGCTTTCTCCTATGATTCCTAAGCTGATATATAATGCAGTAGGAATGATCTTTATCTTTGAGCTGATCAAGGTCATTCCTCCTTATATCTTCAAACGCGTAATTGATACATTTGTCACCTATGATCCTGTTGTTGGGATCTCTTTACACATGCTAGCATGGCTGCTTGGCGGCTATTTTGGATCGATGTTACTTATGACATGTTGTGAAATGACCTCGAGAAGATTCCTTTATATGCAGATTCATCGTACAGAACCTGACATAGGAAACCGTGCAGTGCGTAAACTCTTGAATCTTGATGTATCATATCACGAACGCAACAATACTGGCGCTAACATGAGCAAGGTGTTTAGAGGAATGCAACGGGTGAATGAGATCATGTTCCAACTAGTTGATGTCATCATCCCTATTTTCTTCCAATCAATCACCACCCTTATCATCCTTTTTTTCATAAGCTGGGAAGCTGCTGTTGCATATATTGTGTTTGTTCCATTATTTGTATTTATACTACTTAAGGAATCCATGTATACCCAGAAATACCGTGAAAAGATTCATGAATCACATGATCGCTTTGCAGCAATTGTTGCACAAAGTATCATCAATGTGAGAACAGTTAAGGATTTTAACAACGAAGATAGGGAAATGCAAAAGTCTGCACTTCCACTTCGCGAATATAACAAAGCATTGAATATGCGTAATCTGATTGGCGTCTGGAATCTAGGTCTTGAGGATTTTCTAATTAACCTTGCACGAGTTCTGACACTAGGATTTGGGGTATGGCTCATGATTCACGGCCGTATTACTGCAGGATCACTTGTGTTTATGGTCACACTAACTGAAAAAGCCTATATCAATCTACAGCGCGTGTATAGGATTTATTATGTACTTCAGGATGCTGCCCCAAGCGTTGCACGGTTTGTTGCGATACGAGATGAGCCAGTGATTGTGGTTGATAATCCGTCATCTCGGCTCAAGATGCAGCATGGCAGTGTTTGTTTTAAAGATGTGACATTTGCATATAACAAAAAATCCATTGCATTACACAATGTTTCGTTTGATATCAAACCAAAATCTGTAGTAGCATTAGTTGGAAGAAGTGGATGCGGCAAGAGTACAACAGTAAAGCTTATCCTGCGACACTTTGACCCAACATACGGTTGTGTTCTTATCGATGGAAGAAATGTAAGAGAGTATTCACTTAGAAACCTTCGTTCTAGCATTGGGATTGTGAGCCAGGATGTTGAACTGTTCAATGAATCTGTGGCTGACAACATAGCATATGGAACTCCTGGCGTTTTAAAATCTGAGGTTGTACACGCAGCAAAGCTTGCCAATGCCCATGACTTTATTAGAAAACTTGAACACGGCTATGACACGCTAATTGGAGAACGCGGTGTACGCTTGAGTGGTGGAGAAAAACAACGTCTAGCAATTGCACGTGCGCTAATTAAAAAACCAAAGATTATCATCTTTGATGAAGCTACATCATCGCTTGACGCTGAATCAGAACGCTATGTACACAATTCTATTAAAAACCTAATCGGCAAGGTAACACTGATTATTATTGCACATCGTTTTGCAACTATTCAGAAAGTAGACAAAATCATTCTGCTTGAGAATGGCTATGTTGCAGAGATTGGTACTCACAATGAACTTCTTACTAAAAAAGGGATTTTTGCAAAGTTACGCAAATTGCAGCAACTCGGAGACTTGACATAGAATATCTTGCAGTGTTCAAGTCAGTAATTGGTTTACACTTAATGCACAACACAGAGCTAGTACTCAATCCCTCTTCTTGCAGATATTTTCTTATCAATATAAGGGTGCTTAACTTGCTCCATAACAGTAACATAATCAGCAAGATCAATAATCTCTTGTGTAGCGTTTCTTCCTGAAAGTACGAGTTCTGTGTTTGGCGCTTTTGTCTTAATCATCTCAACAACCTTTGCAAGATCAAGAAATTTGTAAAAAAGTGCAACATTGATCTCATCAAGAACAACAAGATCATACTCTCCTGAAGTGAGTATTTCCTTGGATTTTTCAAATGCATTTTTGCAAAATTCATCTTGTTTGTGATCATTGACAAAACACCACCTACATGTGCCGCACTCAATATCCTCACGTATCTTATCATAGAACTCATGACCTGATTCAAACCCAAGAAGCTTAAGCTGCTTAATCTCCTTGATACAATGCCTTCCATACTGAACAAATTCAATATTAGGCAAAAAATTCTTTGCACTAATCATCTCACCAGTATATGCCCCACCTTTCATAAATTGTATAATATACACCTTAAGCCCTTGGCCAACTGCTCGCATGGCAAGTCCCATGGATGCAGAGGTTTTTCCCTTACCATCACCAGTATAGCAGTGAATCAGTCCAAGTCGAGACGTTGTCATATGCTACGAATTTTGGCTATGTATTAAATAATTACGAAAAAATGTGATGCAGTCACATTTTCATGAGAGACAAAAACTAAATCCGCAATTCAAACATTCTCTACAGCCTTCCATTTCTTGGAGATTGGAATTGCATTCAGGACATTTGCCTCCTTTTGGCGCTGATAAAGCTATTGCAGCAGAGTCCTGCGTAATCTCCATAACCTGCTCATGTCGTGACTGATCACGATAAATAGTAACACCCTTACATCTAAACTTATACGCAAGCCAGTACACATTTTCTACATCTCTTACTGTTGCACCTGCAGGAAAATTAACTGTCTTTGAAACTGCATTATCAACATGCTCTTGAAATGCAGCTTGGATACCAATATGCCATTTTGGAGAAATATCATATGCAACCACAAAAACCTTGCGCCACGACTTAGGAATGAGCTCTTTATGCTGGATTGATCCACTATTGCATATTGATTGGATCAATACTTGACTAAAAAATCCTTCTTGCTTTGCAACCCCTAAAAATATGGGATTGGTGTAGAGAAGCTCTTTACCACCTAAAACACGTTTAACATAGGCAATGGCATAGTTTGGTTCGATACCAGGTGATGTATCTGCAATCATGGAAAGGGTTCCTGTAGGAGCAATGGATGTTGTTGTTGCATTACGAAGCTTTCTTTTATTGTAATAAATGCTTTTTTTCCAATTGGGAAACGGACCTCTTATCTTAGCAAGAACCTCTGATGCGTTTTTTGATTCTTCCTGGATAAATGCCATGAGTTTGCTGCCAAGCTGAATAGCTCTTGTTGAATTATATGGAATTCCCATCTGATACAAAAGATCTGCAAACCCCATAATACCAAGCCCAATCTTTCGATTGCCAAATCTTGTAGCATCCTCAATCTGTTTGAGAGGATAGGTATTTGTGTCAATCACATTATCAAGAAAATGAACTGCAGAATGAACAGTATCTTTAAGACGCTTCCAATTAACACCCTTACTCGCGTAAAATTTTGAAACATTTATTGAGCCAAGATTACAGGATTCATACGGAAGAAGCGGCACTTCCCCACACGGATTTGTTGATTCAATTGTTCCAAGACTTGGCGTGGGGTTTGAGGCAGTGTTATTGATTCGGTCTATGAAAATGATACCAGGCTCTCCTGTTTTCCACGCTGTTGTAATAATAAGATTCCAGATATCTTTTGCAGGCAACCACTTAACAACCTGCTTATTTCTGGGATTAACAAGTGGATATTTCTTATTTTTCTTAACACGCACCATAAAATCATCAGTGATAGCTACAGAGACATTAAAATTAGTAAGCTGCGCAAGATTCTCTTTTGCATGAATA
The DNA here is from genome assembly GCA_964597775.1 of uncultured Methanosarcinales archaeon. GTDB lineage: Archaea > Nanobdellota > Nanobdellia > Woesearchaeales > JAGWAF01 > JACQSU01. The sequence goes on along the minus strand of CAZQZJ010000019.1, from coordinate 5,762 downwards.
AACTCAAGAATATCAGGATGATCAACTCGTAGAATTGCCATATTTGCTCCCCTGCGTTTCCCTCCTTGTTTAACCATCTCTGTTGCAGCATCATAAACGTGCATAAACGAAACAGGACCTGATGAAGTTCCCTTGGTTGTTTGAACAAGATCTCCTTTAGGCCTGATTTTTGAAAATGAAAAACCAGTACCTCCTCCACTTTTGTGGATTAAGGCAGCGTTTTTGAGTGTTTCAAAAATCTCTTTCATATCATCCTCAATTGGCAAAACAAAACATGCAGAAAGCTGCTGATTCTTTGTACCAGCATTCATTAATGTAGGAGAATTTGGAAGAAACTCAAGAGAAGACATCATCTCATAAAATAGTTTTTCTGTAGAAGCGAGATCTGATTTTTCATCATAATTTTTATCTGCTTGTGCTATGATCTTAGCCACACGCCAAAACATTTCATCAGGGGTTTCGATGATATTACCTTTGTTATCCTTAAGAAGATACCTTTCTCTTAACACAATAAGCGCATTAAGCGATAGCTTTGTATGAAATGCCTTTCCAACAAGATTGAATTTTTCATCTCTTATTGCTTGATGCTCTTGCCTGTAAAGGATGTAGACCTTGGCAACATGAGGATGTTTTTTCATCAGCGCAGCTTCAACACAATCCTGAATCTCCTCAACACTCGGAACATGTTTTTGACCAAATGTTTGCAGGATTGTTTCTGCAACCTGTTTTGCTAGATCATCTGCAGGTACTTGTTCCTTACAGGCAGCTGCTGCCTTTGCAATAGCATTTCTAATACGAGACAAATCAAAATCAGCAAAAGTCCTATCCCTTTTTATTACCAGTAACGGAGTCTGCATCGACGATTCTTATAACTTCCCAAGTATTTTAAGGTTTCGTGGATCGGTAATTCTTTATGTTCTGAGGCTCACTGTGTTTGTTTTTGAACTTAAAGAATTACGATTTTTAGGTTTGATTACAACTTGGGTCCTATAACCAGCAGCTCGCTGCTGGTACGAGCCCAAGTTGTAATCTTGGAAATGCCTGTCGCGAAGCGACGGATTCGCAGCATACCAAGGAGCTTGCTCCGGCTGTGTAGGCTAATTAGAGGCATTTCCGTTGATTAGAAGCGAAGGCGAAAAAGGGGGTTCAAAAGTGGTGCTCCCCTTTTTTCATCATACAAATTTTTTTATCTCATCTTTAAACTCTTTAACATCTCTAAATTCGCGATACACTGAAGCAAACCTAATATAAGCAACTTTGTCAAGCGTGCGAAGTTTACGCATAACCATCTCTCCAATGACTCTGCTAGGAACCTCTACTGATGATCTACGCCTAAGCTTTGCTTCAATCTCATCAAGACAAGATTCAATTTGGGCTTTGGTAATAGGCCGTTTCTCACATGCACGCAAGACACCACCAAGAATCTTATTTTTGTCAAACTTCTCCTTTTTTCCACTTTTTTTAATCACGATAACATCTGCAATCTCAATACGCTCGTAAGTCGTGAATCTTTTGTTACAGGAAATACACTCACGACGCCTTCTAATAGCATCACCATCTGTTGAGATTCTAGAATCGACAACATCAGAATCGCTGTGACTACAGTATGGACATTTCATCACATATCACCCAATTCTTTAATATAAATTAATTGTGGCTTTTGGGATTGTAAATAGTTGTCGCAGATAAATTTTGGTGTTAGACAGAATTGGTTTATCCTAGATAGTAGGAATTGTGTCATAGGGATGTTAGTAAGAGTTGTGCCATAAAAATGTGAATATATTGGATGTGCGTATTCTGTCCCACACCCAGAATTATAGTAATACATAAATACAATGCAAACATAGATCACATATGAAATCTATAAGCGTTACTGATTTTAACCTGACAGCAACCCTAACATCAGGACAACTATTTCGTTACAAACAACACGAGGATGGATTTATTATCAGTCATGGTGATAAAATCTTCTTTGTAAGTAAGAGAGGAAACAGACTTTTTTATGATGGAGTAAAAGAAAAGTTTCTCACTTATTTTTTCAGACTTGATGAAGATCATAAAGCAATTCTTTTAGATATTAACAAAGACATCTTTGTTAATGAAGCAATAAACAACTACAGAGGTCTTCGATTGATACGACAAGATCCATGGGAGTGCCTTGTTGGATTTGTGTGCTCATCAGCAGCAAATATCCCAAAGATTCGCATGAATGTCAATCTTTTGTGCAAACAGTTTGGCAAACCAATTTCCTATATGGATAATCTTTACTTCTCATTTCCAGGCCCTGGTGAACTCACTGACCATGAGAAGATAAGACTCGCAAAAACAGGTTTTAGATCACGATACTTGCATGCCATCAATAATTTAGTCGACGCATCTTATCTTGATACATTACAACAAATGGATTATAAACAAGCACGAGCAACCCTAATGAGCCTTCCAGGCATAGGTGAAAAAGTAGCTGATTGCATACTACTTTTCTCACTTGGATGTGATAAGGCATTTCCTGTTGACACATGGGTGCATAAGGCAATGACACAACTCTATTTTCCAGGAAAACACGTGACTCCTGTGTCAATACAATCATTTGCACAGGATTACTTTGGACAATGCGCAGGCTATGCACAACAATACCTGTTTCACTGGATGAGGAATAGGAAAACCAATGGTATTTAGTGTGATATACAGCGTGCACGAACCAACATTACTAGATAGAATCCGAGCGCTTATCGCGCATAAAAACCTCACTGTATCTAAAGATAAACTATCTTGCCTTCTTCATCCAAATCTTGTAGCGATTTCAGATGAGTTTGACAAACAGCTTAGAAGACTTGCAATGCAACATGAGGAAATAGTGCTATATTACCCTGGATGCGGCACTGATTTGGTCTGGCCGCTACTTGTACTACAGGCAGCAGGAAGCAAAGCAATGCACTGGATTGTTGTGTGTCAGGATATAGTGAACTGTTTAGATGAGATGATTGCAAGTGTGCAGATGTTAACAGGAGAGATAGTATTTGAGAAGACCCAATTATCAGGCTTGTCTGGTGTACGCTTTCATTTCTCAAATCGTCAACTTACCATCCTTTTTCTTGTAGCAGATATATCCTACATTGTTCCATCTATCCCTTGTCATATCTATCTTGATCGTGGTTTTGAGATTATTCGTAACAATATAGATTCTTTTTATAGTAGGATCCCATTATATTCTAGAGGCTTATTTATTACAGACGCTGCCTTTGCCACCACACCCAAAGGTTATTCCTGCTTACATATTAGACTACCAGAGTGGGGTTTTTATCCACACCCTGCTGTGTACCGTAAGGATTAATAAGAAGAACTTCTCACGAATGCATATGGTTTTTGGACTTAGAGAACGCGCACGCAGTCATCTACAACTTGTATTACTTGTTATAGCATTTCTTGCAAGTCTAGAACTATCTGATCATATCGGACCAACAGGGGTCTTAATCCTACCGCCAGTTGTTGAACAATATATACCACCAGTAACAATCGTATTAGGAATCATTATCGTAGCATGGACACTCTACCTATTTGTTCCACACAAAGAACCTTTAGCTCCTAAACCAGGTGCATGATTATGGAAAAAAATAGTATTAGATGGCATCACAAACACATCTGTGCTCAGACTGCTCTGTTGCTGTTACTACTTTTTGTAATGGTTGATGGCAGTCCTTTTAGCGGAGCAGTTGTAATTGAAACCTCAGCAGTGCAGATTAGCCTGATTTTCGTATATTTGCTACTAACACTGCTTGGAATTTTAGTTATCATTGCACTACACCATGCACTTGTATCACTACGCATATCACATTCTATGCAGCCATTAGTATTAACACTGCAAGGATCATCACAATGGCAACTTATTCGCCCACCACCACCTCCTAAACAACCTTTGCCTCAGAGACTCTTTACCAAATCAATAGAAACAGATCATGTTTCTTGGTTACGCATCTGCATTCGCGCATTACATTCCCAAGTCCCAGGAAATTCTGCAGGAAATTCTGCTATATTATCACATGTCACAGTTAAGAGTTCAAGTTCATATACTGATCTACCAAAACAAAAGAAAGCTGCTTTATTACTAAACAACAAGTCCTGGTTTAAGAAAGAAAACTCTTCTCTTGGATCAGAATTACAAGATATTAATCAACAGATTCAAAAACATATCAAAACACTTTACCGCTAAAGGAGAAATAGATGGCTGTATCTAAGAATTGTACAAACATGAAACCTTACAAGATCATAACATTGATGACAATTCTGTGTCTCTTTGCTAGTCAGGTTGTTGCAGTATCTGTGACATTCACATCTAACCCATTAGGAGCAATAGTTAACAACAGTGCAAGAAGACTTGGCACTACTCCATTTACTTCTACGATCTTACCAGGAACATACTCTTTTACTGCACTAAAGGATGGCTTTCAAACTGCAACACAACAAATTGTCTTTAATCAATTTCCACAAACCAGAATAGTCACATTTACACTCCAAGTAATCCCGCCTCAATTACCACAACTCCAACAAGTGTCTTCACCTCCTCATATTTCCTGTGTAGACCTTATTTGTGTGGTTAATGAAACATTTCAAACTACTACATTTGCAGCAATCACCACCCCAGTTTTAGTTGGTGCAACACAAGTTTTTGTTGATACAACCTTAAGTTTTAATGTGAGTGATATTGTTATGATCCATCAAACACAAGCAGGCACGAAGGAGCTTGCAGGAAGGTATGAGTTTAACACTATCAAGCAGATTATCAACAACACATTTGTGTTTGAAAACCCTCTTAAAAAAGAATATTTGGTATCAAGTTCTGATCATGCACAAATTGTAAAGGTATGGCAGTTTGATTCTCTTGATATCAAGTCTGGCGGGGTAATCACTGCTTCTGCATGGGATGGTAAAAAAGGAGGCATTCTTATTCTTTCTGTAGAGAATCTGACAGTTGAGACAGGAGGCAAGATTGATATGTCTTCAAAAGGTTACCTAGTTGGTCAAGGTTTCGGCATAGGAGGAAATGGTCAGGAATGTGGGCCATATAACTCTCGTTGGGGAACAGCATCTGCAGGAGGAAGTGGGGGTGGAGGAGGATATGGAACAGTAGGTGTTGCTGGTACGTATTGGAATGGTGTTGGAGGTAGTAGTGGTTCTGTATATGGTTCACCAGATCTTTTAAAGAATATATATTTTGGATCTGGTGGCGGAAATGGTGGTGGGTGCAATTTAGTTGGTGGTGAGCAAGGAGATCCAGGTTGTGCAGGGTTGGTTGGTGGAGGTTATCATGCTGGTGGTAGTGGTGGTCAAGGTGGTGGAATCATTGTGCTTGCAGCTAGCGAAATCCAAATTGAAGGTGCAATTCAGGCAACCGGTGCTGTTGGTGGAAATGCTCAAACATATTCTTCTCATACACAGTGCAACTCTATGGGTAATGGAGGTGGTGGTTCTGGAGGAAGCATTCTAATCAGTTCTCCAGTGCAACTTCCTGCGAATGCTATTATTGTAACAGGAGGATCTGGTGGTTCTGTTGGTTATAGCACTGGTGGCATAGGTGGTGATGGTAGGATCAATATAACCAGGGAAATCCTAGGAATTAGTGGCAGTACTAAGTGCTTGCCAAAGAATATGACTATAGGTCAAATCTATGAAACTCCTTGTGGTTATCAGATTTTATTTAATGGTTCGAGTTTGTTTGCTTGTGGTTATGGTGTTGTTAATGGTAGTGTTACAAATCTTAGTTCTCT
>CAZQZJ010000018.1:0-23227 GCA_964597775.1 uncultured Methanosarcinales archaeon | reverse complement strand
ACCACGTCCATGTACTTCCATTTTCTGCGTCATTAGCAGCATCTGTATAATTCCACACACCAGAAACAGAGGTTGTGCTATTAGGTGTAAAGGTAGTGATGTTTACACGTGCAGCAACAGGGCCAGTTGCATCTAAAACGCCAAAGGATGGAGGAAGGGGACTGCTTCCACCACTACTTGGTGAGGTTGTTGTAGAAGGTGCAGAAACACCTACTCCACTACCACTTCCACCTCCACCTCTTGTAAATGTAGCAGGCTGAGTTTTCACATCACCACTTGTTACAACAGGTACAGGGGTTGGTGCAGCTTGGCCACCACTTTTTTTGACAGAAATAAGAGGAGTAGGTTCTGGTACAGTAAGAGGCTGCTGTGGTGGCAGTGGAACAGATGCATTTACAAATGGAAACTCAGAAGGAGGAGGAACAATAACTATCTTTCCTGTAGGCTCTTGTTTTGGAAGCAAGAGAAAAGAACCAACTGCTAGCAGTACAACTGCTGCAAAAACAAGATATGAAAACATAGTAAATTGGTTGCTTGTTACACTTTTTAGGGCATCATCAATATCAACCTTTGACCAACCTTGTTTTTGTGCTTCTTCGCGAAGTGTAATCTTAGAATAGCCCTTGCTCTGATATTTTTTAAAATATGCTATCAAGCGCTCTTTTTCCATACAAACCAGGAAAAGAGCCAACACTCATCATATTTAAATATTTCTCTTTAGAAAATTCTCTAATTGATATTCTCAGAACTCTGCATACATAGCACATCCTCTGTAGTAAGTTTTTTCCCTTGCTTAAACTTGGCTTGTATTTCTGCTCTACGCAATGCAAGTTTCGAAGACACACTATTAGATGCAGTTTCTCGTGCAACCTGTTTTTTCTTTTTTGTGCGCAAAAATCCTTGTTCAAGAAGAGTCTTGAGCTGTGCATTAATGGTATTATACTCAACTTTTGTAGCTAAGAATTGTTTATGAAGTTCTTGTTCTTGGATCTTCAACTCATCAATCTCTTTTGAGACAGACAATACACCCTCATGTTTTGTTTGGCTGCTTGACGCAGCATCTTGTATACTACTATGTTTTTCATCAGCTGTTTTTCTTAGCATATCCACTTCTTTTGATAATTGACGCACATTATCCCAGTAGTGGCTAATTTCTTTTTGTTCATTACATTGTTTCTTAAGGTTCTTAATTGTCTTCATAAGTTGCGTTTCTTTTTCAAAAGACATGACTTCATGCTCAATTTTTTGTTCTAATCCATTAATTTGTTTTTGTAAAAACTCGAGGCTTTGTGTTCTTTTATCACTGTGATGTATGCTTGCAGGTATGGACTTGCGCAACTTGCTTAATTCTCCTATCTTTTGTTGGATCTGTGCATTAAGCTTATCACGTTGCATCTTAGCAGCTTTTACTGAATCAGTAAGCATATTACGTTCTGATTTTGCATGCTTAATCCCAGAAATTAAGGTTTTGATCTTTGTACTAGCTGCCTGTCTTTTGGCATACAGCTCTTCTTTTTTGTTATAAAGCTCACTTAGCTTGCGTTTAAGTGATGATACATCCTTTGTATCTTGTTGTTGTACTTGTTGCGTGTCGTTGTCAGCTTCCATTATAAAAAAAAGAGGGGAAAACCCCTTTTCTTAAACTCCCCAGTTATGGGTTTTTTATCCGAACAATGCTCCAAGCCCAGCTGCTGCAGCTTCTTCGGATTTTTTCTCATCCTTTTTTTCTGCTTTTTTCTCAGCAGGAGCTGCTGTAGATGCAACTGCGGCTACTGGTGCTGCTATAATAGCTGCTTTTGCAATAGCCTCGTCAATATTAAGACCTTCAAGACTTGCAACAAGCACTTTGCATCTAGCATCATCAACCTTGACGCCAGCTGCCTCAAGCACCTTCTTAACTACTCCTTCCTCAACCTTATGCCCTGCTTTGTGAATAAGCAATGCTGCATAGATGTATTCCATGGTGTTGTACCTCCAGTTAGTATAATTACTCTTGATAGTTCGCAGCCTCTGCTACAGAAATTGCCTGTGCCACACCCTTAGCAAGGATCTGGGAGGCAGTTTCCTTAGTCATAATGCCTGCTTGTATCGAGAGTGAACGTGCTTCGTGTACTGCTTTTATAAACAACTCTTCGCGATTTGATATGGTAATATAGGCTGCCTCAAGTGAAAGGCTGGCAGCCTGATTAATAGCCTTGATAAGATCAGCCATGAATTTTTTATTGTCAATATCAAGCACTGATCTTGTGAGGATCTTATCATGTTCCATAACAGTAGTAAGATCAAGTCCAACCTCCATTGGGGTAATACCTAAGCGCATCAACATTGAGGCAAGCTTATCTGAAATAATTTCACCTTCTTTACAAACTATAGTATCAGCAAGAATATTGATCTTGCCTGCATCAACCTTTGTTTTAAGTCCTAATGCAGCAAGTTCTGAGATAACTGGACCAGGCACAAATGATGTAGGCCCAGCAGGAATCTTAAGATCATAAGGCGCTTTTTGACCTGCTTTTGCAGGAGCTGGTGACTTATTTGCCTTGATTCGTTTGAAAAGAGAAAATGGATTTTCTTTGGTAAAAAGAAGTGCTGGCATTCCTTTGCAATACTCAAAAAGCTTATCAACACCAGGACGCTTTTTAGCTGCCTGTGCAAATGCAAGTTTAAGCAGTCGCTTCTTAGTCATAGCAATCTCAACTATGCCACGCAATTTGAGTCGAATCTTCTGCTCTTGTGCAGCAGGAAGATTCTCCATATTAATCACGCCAATAATTGGATAGGTTGTAATTAGATTAGTAATTCTTTGCACTGCCTGTATTTTATGAGGTACAACATGAGCTTTGTGATTTGTTGCCATCTTACTTCTCTACCTGCTTGGATTTCTTTTTTGATGATTTTACTATCTTTGGTTCTATCTTATCAACAGATTTATCTGATTTTTTTGCCTTACTTTCTTGGCTTTGTTGAGTCTTTATCTCATTTGCACCAATGCCAGCAATAGTCTCCTGCTTTTTTGTCGTATCTTCTTTTTTCTTGACTACTAACTCCTTGCCAACAGTATAAGCAGGACTCATTGTTAATTTTAGCATTACCTCTTTTACATTTTCTTTTTCATCACGAACTGCATGAGCAATAGCATTATACACAGCAACAGCATTATCAACAACCTGTGCCTCATCCTGATCTTCCATACCAACACTAACTTGAATAACAGGACTTGTTTTAGCGCTTAGACGAACAGTCTTTTTAAGTTTATCAACAATGGGTTTAAGATTTGTATTTGAGGGAACTACACAACCAGCTTTTGGATTAGGCATTCTTTGTTTTGGGCCAAATACGCGACCAAAGATTTTAGCAATCTGCGGCATCAATGCAGCTTGAGCAATAAAGTAAGCATATTTCCCAGCAAGTTTTTTTATCGACTTTTTGTCTCCTCCATATCTTGGAAACTCATCAGAAAGTACAGTAAAATCACATGCACTAGAAGCATTATCCTTCATTTCAGGACCGACCAAAGCACATACTTGTACTGGCTTGCCTTTTGCATGTGGTAGTGCCAGATATACATCAATTTGATCTTCAGGCTTTTTTAAATCAAGATTACGAAGAGCAACAATCATATCTATAGACTGCACAAACTTACGTTTTGGTGAATGCAGTTTAATAAATGTTAGAGTCTTTTCAACATCTTGTTTTAACATATCATATCCTCCCAGCAAGCTGGTCTAACGGATTAGAACAAGGATTCGGGATGTATTTATAAATCTAGCTAAAAAATTCGTTTAAGTTCGTCGTAAGGCGAACATTAAACGAATTTTTCCACCTCAAAACTCGCCATCCTTCTCAAACTGCACAATATCATCTATATTTGCAATCCCTGATGTATCATCTGCAATACGCGGACATGCAGTGTTTACCCAGCATTGTACAAAGGGAAAATGTTCAAGCCATGGCAAAAATAAGGTTTCAAAGGCAAAAATATAATACTCCTTGCCATCATCTTTACGGTTCTCCTTAAAGTCAAGAGCTTTCTTAAAGAGGTTTTGTCCAGATTTTGTTGATACCAAGATTCCAATTCTTTTTGCAGCAAAGAAATTCACAATCGCTGCTTTTCGATGCCTTACAAATCCATCTATCTCATCTTTTGCTATTTTTGAGAGCTGTTTATTTACTGGATTATAACACCACACCTCCTTACGAGTGCTCAGCGCAACAGCAATAGGATGAAACCTGCCAGTGCCTATGAACAAATACCCATCCACACTTTCCACAAACCTATTAGCTGACTCAGTTCTGCAGCCTAACACCTGACCAGCTAGTCTGCCCTTAATTTGTTGCGCAATATCACGCACCTTTCCAAGATGCTGAATAGAGGTTACCACACCAAGATTAGGGGGAATCTGCTCTAATACCTCTTTGGGAATATCAATATCAAGTTTGGACTTTGCAAGAATGTGCACTATTTTCATAGTGGGGTATTGACGCTCTTCTTTAAAAATATGATCTCTTAAATGTCGCCATGTCTGTATACTCTTGGTATTTTATAAACGTTTTGGAGGTATTTTAAAGAATAAAAAAAAAAGAAATTAGTAATAGATTTACTCAGTAGCTGCAGCCTCACTGCACTCGAACTGAACTGACTGTTTTCCCTTAATCGTGTTCACATTGAGCACATTATGGCTTGCATCAGTAATTGAGCTGTCTTGTGCAGTGCGCACAAAGTATTTGCCAGTTGACTTATCATTACTTACATCAACCTTGCAATTAAGCGATGCGCCTGATTTAAGCATGCTATCCTCACTACCGCAAGTTTTTGCAGCTTCACGAATTGTTCTGCCATTAAGCGTCATCTTCAGCGCATTACCACCAGACAATGCACTTGTAGGGTTTAGGGTGTAATCACTCTCACCAGTATTCTTAAGTTCCCATTCAAGAGTGCCATCGCCATTACTTAGCATACATTCAATAGCGTTGACATATCCAGATCCTTCTCCACTTGCTACAGACTTAGTAATGACATTAGAACTCTGTGGTTTTTGAACCTCAGTAACATCACCACCAATATCTGTTCGTCCTGAAGACTTGGCTGAATCCTCAGTTTTTTCCTCTGTTTTTTGATCAGATTGGACTACAGGTTCAGGTGTTGGTACAGGAGCTGGTTGTTGTTCAGCAGGTGCAGACGGTGCTTGTTGTGCAGGAGCTTGTGTTTTAGTAGTGCATCCTACAAATACAAGCAAGGCAAGAATACTAACCATAGCAATCAATTGCTTGTTCATATTTTCATCCTCCTTAATAATATATTACTTGACAAGGCCTGCCAGAACCTTATATATAAATGTTTCTTGGCAAATCTCGAATACACCCAAATGAATAGACTTTATCAGCAACAATCCAGGCCTTCGCGTCCATGATATCACACTCAAAAAATGGACTAAGATGATGCATGCCAAGCACATCAGAGCCTTCATGCAAAAGATGAAACGAAGGACACACAATAAGATTTTTATTCTTATATCTACCAAGCAAGAAACACTTGAATAGCTCGTTACGATAACCAGAACGTAGCCTTATTGCAGGATGTTCATGGCCAATGATAATCATCTTAATACTAGAAGCAATGATCTTGGGTGCTTGATCTCCATGAATAATAAGAATATCATTCAAAATCAGGGAAGGAACAAGGTATATACCTTGTTTTGCAGTAATAGGACCAAGCATTGGATCATGATTGCCTTTAATAATGTGCACAGTTCTTACTTTGGTAAGAAGATACTCGATTAACTTGAATGTATCACTCCACTCTTGCTTGCTTATTCTTCCAAATTCGTGCTTAAGATCACCATTAATAACAACTGTCTTAACATCAGGAACTTGAGAAAAAATCTTCTCCAATCTTTTAATTATATCTTTTAATGCAAATCGTGGTACTAACACACCCTTTGCAATAAGTGCATCTTCATAACCCATATGAAAATCGCTAAAGATAAGGACGTGATGTTTTTCAAGATACAGTCCAAGATCAATGATGCGAACATGAGGTAGGATGTACATACTCTAAAATCAATGAAGCTAGATTTAAGTCAGTTATGGAACATAACCAAGGGATCGCAGATATAAATAAAAGAGAGCAAGCGCAATAAGAAAGAAGAACCATGTAGGAAACTCATCGGAAGCTCGCTATATTAAAAGATTTCCCATATCGAAGTTCTTAAATAGTAGTACTACTTCACAGGGAGAATTGGGGGTTATTATGCGACTAACTATACTAAATATAATAAGATCACTTGTACTTATTCTTCTTGTAGCACTTGCAGTACATGCAGCACTTGCATCACACACATCAGAGATACGAATGCAACACATTAGAATACCATCTGAGATACAGGCAGGAGAGCCTATTCATGTTTCTATAGGACTACGTCAAACAGACGGACCAGGGCTTAAGCGAATCAAAACCAAGGTATATATTCCGCAAACAGGAGAGATTGCTTATGCATCAGAACTTAGACGCCTTCGCAGCACATCAGAATACGCTGACATGTTCCTTGATACCAATAAAGATATGGAACCTGGTGAATACCTTGTACGCATGTATTCTTCTGTGCGCACAACATCAGAAGATGGAAATCAGAAACGTACTAAAACCATTCGACACAGAATGGTTCAGGTTTGGTGAGGGTTTTTTCGCTTTGTGTATGGACTATTAGTTATTCAGATTGTAAGCATGTTCATCTCCCAAGATTTATTAACACTTCTCTGATTTATCACATAGTGATTACAACCAAAGAACACCCAGACACTGCAAATCATATCGACACTATTCTATGTCCTGTAGTCAAGACATGGTTTTATTCACGATTTTCTTCATATTCATTACCACAGCTCTTTGCAGTATCAGAGATTCAATCTCGCAAAAACATCCTTATCTGTGCTCCAACTGGCGCAACCAAAACCCTCACAGGTTTTCTTTCCATCCTTAATGAATTAGTAGACACTGCGCAACGTGGACTGCTTGAGAATAGGGTGTATGCTATCTATGTCTCACCACTCAAAGCTTTAAATGAAGATATTCGAGTTAATTTACAAGAACCTCTTTGCGAAATCGAGAAACTTGCAGGCAAAAAACTTGGCATACGAGTTGGTGTGAGAACAGGAGACACGCCAACAAAGGATCGAATAGCTATGCTTAAAACCCCGCCTCATATCCTTATCACAACACCAGAGTCAGTAGCAATCCTACTTAGTTCTATCAAGTTTAGAAACCTTTTCACGCAAGTCTCATGGGTTATTATTGATGAAATCCATGCTATTGCAGAAAACAAAAGAGGAGCACATATGTCACTCTCACTTGAGCGGCTCTCACATCTTGCAAGCCATATCACTCGTATTGGCCTTAGTGCCACAGTAGCACCGCTAAAAGAGATTGCTCAATTTCTTGTAGGTCAAAACTGTGATTGCATGATTGTTGATGTTCAATTTATTAAGAAAATGGATCTGCAAGTAGTAAGTCCACTACCTAATCTTATTGATACAACCTATGAACAATCACAAACTGCACTTTATACTTGTATTGATGCAATGCTTCAAGAACATCGCACAACCCTAATCTTTACTAACACTAGAGCAGCAACTGAGCGAATTGTACATCATCTCAAAGAACGTTATCCAGGACATTACACAACTAATATTGGAGCACATCATGGCTCGCTTTCAAAAGAGCACAGACAATCTATTGAATCACGGCTTCGCAGCGGAGAACTCAAGGCAGTTGTGTGCTCAACATCACTTGAACTTGGCATCGACATTGGATACATCGACTTAGTCATCTGCCTTGGTTCGCCTAAATCAGTTGCACGTGCACTGCAACGTATCGGACGTAGTGGTCACAAACTTCACGAAACAACCAAAGGCCGGATCATTGTCATGGATCGTGATGACCTTGTTGAGTGCGCTGTGCTTCTTAAGGCTGCAGTTGAGCGCAACATTGATAGGATCCATATCCCTACAAATTGTCTGGATGTGCTTGCACAACATATTGTAGGCATGGCAGTAGATCAAGTCTGGGATGAGACAGAATTATATTCTCTAATCAGACAGAGCTACTGTTATAAAGATCTTCTTCGCACTGATTACAATGATATTCTCTCATATCTTGCTGGAGAATTTGCAGATCTTGAGGATCGGTACATCTACTCAAAGATCTGGCGCAGGGATGGCAAGATAGGTAAACGTGGTAAGATGACACGAGTCATCTACATGACAAACATTGGAACTATTCCTGAAGAGTCATACATCACTGTAAAGATAGGCGATGCAGTAATTGGACATATTGACGAAGGCTTTCTTGAACGATTAAAACCAGGCGATATCTTTGTTCTCGGAGGGTCAACCTATGAATTCCTGTTTGCAAAAGGTATGACTGCACAAGTCAGATCAACAGGCAAAAGACCGCCAACTGTTCCTAGTTGGTTTTCTGAAATGCTTCCGCTTTCATTTGATCTTGCAATCCAGATCGGAATTTTTAGAAGACACATGCTTGAATACTTTACTTCTAAGTCGCGAAAAGAAGACATTGTAGAATTTATTCTGCATTACCTACTTGTGGACATGAATGCTGCTCTTGCAATCTACACCTATATGGAAGAGCAGTATAACTTTTGCAAACATATTCCACATGACAAAAACATTCTGGTTGAGCATCTTAAAACTGAAGATGAGAACAAGGTCATCTTTCACACACTATATGGCAGACGCGTCAATGACTGTCTTAGTAGAGCAGTAGCATTTGTTCTTTCTAGACAAGAACACAAAGATATCGAGGTTGGAATTAGTGATAATGGTTTTTTTATAGCATCACAACAACGCACTAATCCGCTCCATGCATTTGAACTTCTTAAAGCAGACAAACTTGATCTTATTATGTCAGCTGCAATTGAGCATGCCGAGGCTTACAGAAGACGATTTCGGCACTGCGCAGCACGATCACTGATGCTTCTTCGAAATTACAAAGGAAGAACCAAAAGTGCTGGCAGACAACAAGTAAGTTCCATGATCCTTCTTAAGGCACTTGAACGTATTAGCAAGAATTTTTTCATACTAAAAGAAGCAAAAAGAGAAGTTCTCCAAGATCTTATGGATATCGAATCTGCACGCCAGATCCTGTATCAAGTAGAAGAAGGTCACATCAGTATTGAAGAAATTAACACGCAGATACCATCACCATTTGGCTTTAACCTTGCACTTCAAGGAACAATGGACATTCTCAAAGCAGATGACAAAATAGAATTTCTTAGGCGCATGCACAATATGGTGCGAGCAAAGATAGCATTACAAATGATTAAATAGACATCTTTAACAAAAAATAATTATGAACATCACTATGTTATGGACACATCTCTTTGTTATTATAGGTATAGCCCTAACAGGATTTTTTACACTTCTTATTCTACAAACATTAATACCTATTAATCCAATTCCAATTGATGCACCAACTCCCATAACCACATATGCAAAACCTGTATTATCAATCTTACCAATCATCCAGAATACAGGCAACCTGAGAATCGTCTACAACACTCCAAAAACAGCTAACTATGAGCCACTTTACAATATACTTTCGCAGTCTGGATTTTATGATAATCTTGTAGAACAGATAAACAGCTATATTGCACTGCCAACAGATGTGCCTATTATATTCACTGAATGTGAAAGAACAGATGCCTACTATAATTACAGTGCTGGGATAGTCATCTGCTATGAGATCATACAAACAAATGCAAACCTTGCTGCAACATCATTTGCAACACAAAAAGAGATTAATTTGGCAATCACTGATAGCATATCTATGATCCTATTCCACGAAATTGGACATGCCTTAATAGATCTCCTCAATCTTCCTGTGACTGGAAAAGAAGAAGATGCAGCAGACCAAATAGCAACAATTATGATCCTTAAAACCAAAGATGGCGATCGCGCTGCTCTAAATGGAGCCATACTCTATTTACTATGGAGCAAAGATCCAGTATTTAACACAATAGAGTTTTGGAGCACACACTCACTTAATCTGCAACGATTCTACAACATCCTATGCTGGATTTATGGATATGAACCTATAACCTGGAGTTATCTTCGTGAAAATGGATACCTTCCTGAATCCAGGGCATCAGGTTGTATTCAAGAATATACTAAGATGCATGAGCGCTGGGAACAATTACTTTCTCCACACTACATATAAAAAAAGGAGTGTTCTTAATCTGGCAAATGGTTGCAAAGGATATATTGTTGTCATGTAGGTATGCTTTAAAAAGATAGTTGCCAAAATTAATATAACAGTGCAAATTTCATCACATCATGCAAGGGCTTATCTGTGCAGGTGGAGAAGGAACCAGGTTAGGAGATTCTACAAAGGCGACAAACAAACATCTTTTGCCAGTGTATGATAAGCCTATGGTTACCTACCCGCTCTGGAATCTGCTTAGTGCTGGAATTGAGGATGTGCTTATTGTGTCAAATGAGTCACAACTGTATCATTTTCGTAGATTGTTTGGAAAAGGAAACAGGTTCTCAGCTCAGGCTGGCCATGATGTGAGAATCCAGTATGAGGCACAGCCTAATCCTGATGGTATTGCAGATGCGATTAGGCAAGCACAGGATTTTGCTACAGTTCGTACATACTCTAATAAGATAAAGGGTGTACATAGCATCACTGTAATGCTTGGTGATAATGTGTTTGAGGATCAGGAACTTCTTGTAAAAGGTGTAAAAGAGTTTAGAAAAGGGGCAGTGTGTTATGTGAAGAAAGTGCCTGAGAATTTACTGTATGAACAATCGAAAACAGGTGAATGGTATGCTAAGTTTGGTATGATCCAACGATATAACAATAAGGTTGCAAAGATTGAGGAAAAACCAAAGGCTGTGCTTGATGCAGCAGGAAATCCTCATCTTCCCAATGAATTTGCAAGCCAAGAAGTAGTTGTTGGAGCATACATTTTTGATAACACAGTGTTTGATAGAATAGCGCTGCTCAAAAAGTCAGGTCGCGGCCAGTATGAGATTACAGAATTGTTGGATTCTTATCTGCGAAATGGAGAGCTTCGTGTGTACCAAGTACATGGATGGTGGACTGATTGTGGAACTCCTGATACGCTTTTGCTTGCATCAAATAAGATTCGTGAGAAAACAGTAGGGCCAATTAGCGAATTGGTTAAGGAATTAATTTAGTAATTAATTAGTCCTTGCTAGTTTCAATTGCACTGTGCTCTCCATGCTCAGATTTAAGAAGAACCTTTCCATACACTCCATCATAGCCAGGAATGTAGGTTACCTTGCCTTCTCTGATTTGTATGATAGCTTCTGCAATTCTTTGGTAAGTTACTGTTTCAAGTTCTTGTTTTGTTTTGTTTAAGAGGATGTCAAATTCTGTTCCAAGTTTTAGTAACTTGTAATATTCAGAGAATACTGTCTTAGTAGCAAGTCCGCAGTTAGTAACTGCTGCTATAATCTCTGAAAGTGGGAGTAGTGTAACAAATCCTGGGTGGTCTTCTCGCACATATCCGATAGGGCGGTCAGCAAGTTCTTCAACACGATTCAGCACTCCAATGGTGAGTGGCTGTTTGCATTTTGGGCAGATCTTTCCAATCTTATTTGATTCTGCAGGTTCAAGCATAACCCCACAAGCACGATGTCCATCAACATGATACTTGCCATAGTTAGGTGAGGTTTCAATTGTGCCTCTAAAACCATGGCCTGTTCGCAATGCAGTGATAAGGTTTTGATAGGTAATGTCATGTAGTTCAAAGCGTGTTGCTTCCCTGCCCATTCTCCATGGCCAAAATGAGTGAGAGTCTGAGAATGATACCATCCAAAATCTGTCAAGTTGAGAAACTCGCCAGTTCATTGCAGGATCAGAGCTAATCCCTGTTTCTAATGCATGAATATATTTAACCTGGTCTCCAAAGCATTCATTGACTGAGTTAAATCCTGATTTTGAGCCAAAGAGTGAGAACCATGGTGTCCAGATA
Organism: uncultured Methanosarcinales archaeon; assembly: GCA_964597775.1. Lineage (GTDB taxonomy): Archaea > Nanobdellota > Nanobdellia > Woesearchaeales > JAGWAF01 > JACQSU01. Next base: position 11,207 of record CAZQZJ010000018.1, on the reverse strand, counting down.
TGTGCTGGGATAATCTCGATGCGCTCATCTATTGCTCTTAGTGATTCTACAAATTCTGGGCATGGGATCTTAAAGATTGGTCTGCCATCATAATCAACCCTGCCTTTGGTTAGTAACCAGGTTGTAATCTTCTTCACTGCTTCTAGATTTGGAGCAAGTATGAGATTATGTGTTCTGTATCCTCGCCCGCCTTGTGAGTAGACTAATGATATTTCGGTTTGTAACAAGAATGGAAATCCTGTTGTTGTTTGATAGATGCCAGAGTCAGGTGATGTCTCCTGGAGTTGTGAACTGATCTCCTCAATCCATTTTGGGTGTGTAAAGTCTCCAGTGCCTACTAAACTCAAGCCTTTTTGTCTTGCGTATTTCTCTATATTGGTAAGTGTTAAGTCCTTTGATGTAGCACGAGAATACTTGCCATGCATATGCAGATCAGCGATTACTTCCATATGATATATCAGTGTCTGTCTTATTATTTAAATCAGCCTAATTTATGAGATGTAGAGTTAGCGACACATCTATTTTGTGAGCCAGAGCAAAACTGCATACAGGTCCCTATTTAGTCTGTATCTAAGATTTGTTCAACAATATGTTCTAGTGCAGTTGGTTGCCGTTGCACTAATGACTGAATCCTCTCTAGTGGATGGTAAGAGTAGAGTATCATAGTACAGGTAGCTATGCCAATAAGCATGTATCTTTTTGCAAATTGCACTGCAAGTTCATTTCCAGCTTTGATCATTAGGTTTTTGATGGCAAGAGGTTCTGTAAGTTGTTGTGGATATGCCTGATTCCATGATAAGAATCTTGAGTGGACCTCTTGGTCTGGTAGTTCTTTAAAGTCAATAACCTTATCTCCCAAAGGGGTATTACTGTATCCAGTTTGGCTGGTTCCATCAAGATACATAGGCCCTTCTGGTAGGTATGCAATTACGCAGGCATGTGGTGGTGGAGGATTCTGTTCCACATGAACATATCTGGCATCAATTCCAGCACAGCGGGCAAGTGTTATGGTAAGATAGCTTTTCTCACCACAACATCCAGACTTTGCCTGTAAAGTTTGATGTGCAGTGCGATATGGTCGTGGAGGATCAGTGTCCATGTACTTGATTTGTGTTGCAACATAATGATGTATTGCCTTTGCACAAGCCTGAGGTGATGGAATGTGCCAGGTTAATCTTTTTGCCTCAAGTTCAATCTCTTTGGTAATCTCTAGCGGATTCATGTCTCACCGCAGTAGCTTGCGCAAGTTTGCAAGCACATCACGTGCAGCATCAGGAACTGCGTCCAAGGTATCGCTTGTTGATCTAATAGCGTTAAGCGCCTTGCCATAGCCTTTTCCATATCGTACAATGTGATCTGAGATTGTATATCCAAGCCTGCTTTGTTCAAGCCATTCATATGACATGCCTACTGAGTCACGTACTTGTATCATGACATTGATGATCTGTTCTTGTACATCTTCAAGTGGTTTAATCTTTTCAAGTTTTTGTTTTCTAGCAGCTATGTTGAATAAGATTCTTTTTTTCTTATCAGAAATATCACGCAGTTCAGTTTGTTTAAGCATGAGTTGTTTTTCATGCATGTAGAAATCAGCAGAAGTGCCAATTTCTGTTTTTCCAATGCAGTGAAGACCCTCACGTTTTCGCTGTTCTTCTTCTCCTATGCAAAGAAGGTACCTATTTGCTTTACCAGAACAATCAAATAAGTACTCTTTTGCAGCGCGGGTTTGAGTAAGTGATAGTGTAGCTGCTGGGATAAGCATGTCTACAGTTTGTTCAAGTGAGGTTATACAGTTCCCAATAACCTCGTAAAGTATTTCAGGTCTTGCATCCTTTAATTCGTGGCCAATCATGCTTGCCTCTACAATCCAGCGTTTGGGTGACCAAAGCGGGAGTTGGGCTCTTCGCAATCCAGATTCGTATGCGCGTTTTGCCACAAGGCATTTAGCAGCAAGTTCTGGAACCTCTGAAAATGTTGTCTCAATAACGTTTAGATTACTGTAGAATTCGCGAGATAGTGCCATAGCATGTTGAGATGGGTCATCTAAGAATGCATCAATCACTTTAGGATCATAGTATATTGTTTCGCTGTATATATTTGGTTTGTGTTCGTATAGTTTGGTTGTCATAGTTTCACCTCAGAGTCCTTTGATAATATCAGTAATTTGAGTTAGCTCATCAAGTGTTTGTTTTGATTCTGGTTTGTCCATGTGATACACTCGTTTTCTTAGTTGTGTAAGAAATTGATGAGTTTCAGGCATCATATCCTTTGCAAGCAGATACTCTTTTCTTGAGGATTCATGCAGCACATAGGTCTCAATTGTGCCTTCTGCACTTAGGCGCTGATCAATACTTAGACCGTAAGGATCTGCAAAGGAGTATGCTGCTGCAGGATTATTTCTATACAGCAGATTCTGTTTTGCTCTATTTGCAACGTGTTGGTATGAATTGTAGAGCATAGCGCCTGCTAATCCACAGCCCACACCAAAAAGCATCAAACCCAATACATGGGCTTTCTTATTCTTTTCTCTAACATATTTCATGCTTGTTACATCTGTCATGTTTCCAGCCTCCATGGTTAACAACCATATGAGTTAAGAAACAAGTATTCTTAATCCTGGTTGCTATTCAAAACAAGGAAGAATAGCACAATTTCAAAAAGTATTTCAGTTTTGGTATAGGTAATCCTAAGAATAAGATGCCCAACTGAAAAGATTTCTGCCACAGGAAGATTTTTATTCCAATACCAGCAATGAGCTTTGATGGATTACTATACTAATCTTGCACCTTCCTATGATAGACTTCATGGAGAAGAACAACGTAAAAAAATAAGGATTATTCAAGCAGAATTAGAGCCGTGCATCACACCAGCAACAACCTTGCTTGATGTTGGTTGCGGTACAGGTATATCTCTTGAGCCGTGGAAGTGCAAGAAAACAGGGATAGAGCCAAGTAAGGACCTTGCAGCAATAGCCAAATCAAAAGGCCTGCCAGTGATCATAGGAACTGCAGAATCCCTGCCATTTGGGGATCACTGTTTTGATATAGTGATCTCAGTGACTGCTGCGCATCATTTTACAGAAAAGGGTTTTGAAGAAATGAAGCGTGTTGGAAAAGACATCTTTGTATTCTCTATTATGCAGCGAGGTCAAGCTGCAACACTTAGTAACATAAAACGACATTTTATTATAACAAAAGAGGTCTACGATGAAGTAGATATTATCTTGTTTTGTAAACGGTTCACTTAATGTTATATCAAATCACTTTAATTATAGAATATTTTTCCAAGGTTAAAGTGATTTGATTATTAGGAAATAACCTTGCTTTCGTTTTTGGAATATCCTAAAATTAAGGTTATTTCCTATAGTCTAAGAAAATAATGCTTCCTGTTAAAGTCTCTATATTATAATACCTTGAGTGTAGTAACCTAAAACAAGATCTATTAAATCTATTAAAAGTGAGCCGTGCTCACTTTTCTTATCAAAGCACTTAAATAATAATCAGTATTTCTATATACTATGCACTGGAAAGAATGGCTGCTTGCAGTAGGATACTCATTTAATCCGCTGCATTACAAAAAGGTGTGTGATGCTCCATTTCCTGAGATGTTTTTGCTTGTGACAAGAACCATCCTTGTTTCATTTCTCTTGATGCTTATGCTTGCTGCGCCATCATTATTTAGTATTCCTGGTGAACTGAGTGATGTCTTAACATACTTTGACGTACTGGACATCAGAGGAAGAGCACAGCTAAACACTGCTATTGGTTTTCCACAGCATGATCCACAGCTTGTTATTGATCTTTCTCAAAAAAAGGTCTATGAAGGTGAACGCATGCTTCTTACTGAATCATATTTTTATTTTCGCACACCACTAAAGCCACAAAAGGTTAGTCTTGAATATGTTAAAGATCCGCTTGCGCATCCAAAAGAAGCAGGTCTTATCATCTTTGTCCTTTTTTTATTATGGCTGCCATCATTGTTGATATATGGGTATATTGTAACATTTCTTAAGTATCTGCTATGGATTATCATAGCAAGTGTTATTGCATTTATTATTATTCGCGCAGTTGTGCTCTCAAGTATGCGTCTGCACAGAATTGTGAATCTGTGTGCATATTCCCTTCTTCCTATTATTATTCTTGAGATTATCCTTATTCCATTTGATACTGGGTTTCTTCTTCCAATTCTTGATTTTCTTGGATTTAGTATTAATGTTGGCACGATTGTCATATATCTTGTCCTTCTTAGTATCGGGCTTATTACACTTGAGAAAGAGATACGTATTGAGGTCAAGGATAGGAGATAAAAACTAGAACTATCCAAGAAACAAAGACAACGAGTGGATTCAAAATTGGCGCTCCCCTTTTTTTCATTATTTATGTTCGATCAAATAGTGTAATTTTTTGTATATTCCTTGAATATGATCTTGTGGAATGCAAGGAAGACAAAGTCGTATTTCAAATGTAGAAGGTTTTCTATGTTTACTTACCTAAGCTCCGACAAGTATATAGTCATCGACAAATTTACACACATTCCAGGCTTCAGAGCTAATATGAATATCAAATGCTGTGTCAGCAACAAGTTTCTGAGCCCGATTTTCCAATGATACATCAGTTAAATGTCTGTAGTGTTCATTAAGAAGATCTCGTACAATTCCTGTAAGTTGTTTTGGGCTTGTGTTAATAGGAAGAGATACTTGAAGACATGACACTGATTCGTATTTATGCGGAAAATATATCATTTTTACATTCATAACTACAAATAATGTTATACAGTTTTTAAAAGTAGAGGGAAATAGTACTTGTTTTAAGTAAAGATACTGCTACTCATGTGGAGTCGCAGAGTAGCGAAGGCACAATTGGGTTTAAAAATGGGCCGCGCCACTTTTTCTAATTATTCTTTTTTAAGTTCTTCAAGATCTTCTTGTAGTTGTGTTGCAAGATCAGTAAGGCTTCCTGTTGGCTTTTTTATCTTTTTTGATGATTGCTGTGGTGGTGTTGCGTTCTTTAGTTTTTGAGGTAGTTGTTTTGTATGTAAAGGATTCAATGCATCTTTTATTTTTCTAAGTAGATCTAGTGTTCTTGTTTTTTCAGGTTTAGTATGTTGCTTGCTTGGCGCAGGTTGTTTTCTTATGTTCTGCTGTTGTTCAGGTTTTTTAAGTTGTTTTTGGATAGGCTGCTTTGTAAGTACTGTTTTTGGGATTTGTATTGATGCGTCCATTTCTTTTAGTTTTTCTAGTGTATTGTTTACTGAGCTGCGGAATTCATTAAACCATTCTTGTTTTGGCAGGCCTGGAATATCTGCTACAGGTTTTGATAAATTAGTCTTTGGTTTTTGTATTATAGTGTGTTGGAATAGCTTGTCCACTGATCTTTGTACAGAACTGCGAATTCCTTTAAACCATTCTCGATGAACCTTTTGTTTGAGCTGTGGAATCTGTAGTGGAATCTTCTGTGAAGGTATAGGTATACGTGGTAGTATTCGTGGTAGTGTTTGTGTTCGTGGTAGTATATTCATTATACTTAGTAATGCAAGAAGAAGTAGTGCAAGTCCAGCTGTTCCAAGTGATAATGCTCTTGTTCGAATTGGTTGTTCAAGAATTGGGATGATAGCTGTTTTGCAGTCAATTGGGCATGATATCTCGTCTTCATCAACACCGCAGATTTTGTTTCCGCATCCGCAGGATGTTACTGAGGCAGCAGCTTGTTGTGAGATATTTTTTCCAACTAATAATATGGTATCACCTGTTTGACAATTAGGTACTTGCACTCTTACATATTGGTTATAACCAAGGATTGCTTGCTCAGATCTGCTTTGTCTGATATATTCTGCAAAGGTTCTGTAGATGACTTTGCGTGCTTGTGGTTTTGAGACAAGTTGGATGTGTGATATGTTGAGTTCAAAGTAGTTTTTGCATGTGTCATTGATTCTCTGTTCTCCAATTCTGGTTGCTGAACGCACTGATGTGAGGCCATCGTTTGGATCTGAGCCAAATACTGCATTTGTGCTAATTCCTGGTAAGGCATTTGGTTCAGTGCCTGCAATGACGATATATGTGATATTTTTTACAGTTGGGATAATCTTTCCAGTGCTTAGCTCATCTAAGAGTTTGCTGTTGAGATTAAATAGTGGGATTTGGGATTTGGAATTGATAAAGTAGCCAGCAAATTTACGATATTCTTTAATAATAGGTGTGCCTTCATTAGGCGTTCCAACAATAGTGACTGTTTTTACTTTTGGAAGGAAGGAGTAAGTTCCTGTGATCTGTTGATTAGCTTTGTCTGCATTATGCAATGCCTCTTGCACAACCAATCCGCCAAGGGAATGTCCTACAATGACAATAGTATCATACTCGCTTGCATGCTCTTCAAGTCTTTTGTCAAATTCTAATCCAACCTCTTCAAGTGACATATTTGATGGATAACCAAATGTCCAGAGTGATACAGGTTGTTTGTTAAGTATGATATCATCTACAAATGGTTGCCATGTTTTTGGTGTGGATAAGAATCCGTGAACAAGTACAATAGCTAATCTGCCATTATTATACAGTTTGGTAAAGTGTCCTTTGTCACATGCCTCACACCCTGCTCCAATTGTTGCAATAATAGTTTTTGAGGTAATATCCTTGATATCAGCTGTGAGGTTTGTATCAGAGCTGTTTGTTTTGAGCACGATCCATCTGGAATCATTAAGCCTTACAAGTGTCATGGATCCTTGGTCATATCCTTCTAGTCTTGGTTTTGGCATGATCAAGCGTAGATCAAGTGATTCCTGTTCTGTGTCAATGCTAATCTCTATTGGGCTGCCTATGATATTAACACTTGGATTTGGCGGGTTTGGAATGCTTGATAGTGGAGAGGAAATGCGAATTGTTGCAGGCATCTGCATATTTGTAAACTCTAGATTGTATCCATTAGTTGAGAATCGTGGTTCTTCTGGTATAATGTATGCTCCTGATTCTTCTATATATGGCAATTCTTCAAGTGTGATGTTCTGTGATCTGTTAAGAAGCTCACGCTGTCGTGTCTCGTCTACGCTTTCTCCTCCGCAGACCAGCTCATCAGCATTTACTTCTGAATGTGATTCTACACAGCCTTCTTTTTTGCATCGTAGAGCCTTGACTCCAGTAAAGGTGTCAGGAATATTAAATGTCATATCTAGACGATCGCCGCTGCAGGTTAATTCAATTGGTTTGACAATGGCAGTGTATCCTTGTGGTATAAGGAAGTCTGTAGAGATTCCTATTTCTTGTGCACTGACATTTGCTGAGGTTTGTTGCGTGATAAAGCCGCAGCTTGAGAATATTGGTAGATTTGCTACAGAGCTGTATGAGGATGCAAAGCTAGTTGATGGGGATTCTGATGCAGCTGGTGCTGCAGCAGGTGCAACAGCTTCTGGTTGTGCTGCTACTGGTATTGCTTGCGGTGTTGGCGGCGGCGCAGGTGGAGCAGCTCCTCCTCCACCGCTTCCACCAGCTAGTTCTCCGCCTGATGATTCAACTGGGTTAATAATAAAACTTGAGTTAAGAGTTGCAAGATTGTTTGTAGTGTCATTTGCTATAATCTCGAATATGTAGGTTCCTGCTTGGCTAGTTCCAGTAAAGCTTCCAATGTAGAGGCTTTGTGTGGTGTTTGAGAGTTGGATAAGAACTCGGCTGCCATCAGGGTTGGTAATATTGGCGCGGACAATATTTGGTGCAATATCATCAGTTACATTAGCAGTGAATGTGACAGCTGTATCAGCACTAAATGCAGTTGCATTTGGTGTGATACTGACAATGACTGGTGGTTGTCCTGCGCTGTATTCACTAAACCCAGTCACATTATAGATATAGACAAGTGAGGATGCATTATAGCTAATGTTAATGCAAATGCTTGATGGACAAATTGAGAAATTACTGTCTTCTGCCTTGCGTTCAGGTCTTGGATTTGTTAAGCTAATACTTGTTAATGTGAGTATTGCTGATTGGTTAAGGTCTATAGCGTTTGTTGTGTTAATACCAACTGTTCTGTTTCCTATTCTTAGGATTCCTAGAAGTGATGTGTTTGTAGTAAAGTTTACTTGGCGTGTTAGATTAATTCTTGTAGCAGTTGTTGCATTAACAAAGACAACAAATCCTGGGGCTTGTGTATTGTTGATAACTGTGTTAAATGCATCTGTTAGTCGAATTGATTCACCTAAGACAGTGTTAAATGTTATATTGTATAATGCATAGGTTCCTGGTGGTTTTGTTGTGTCGTTAAGATGAATAGCCTGTGTTGTATTGGAAATGCGTGTATCATACAGAGATAAAGTTGATGATTCTGCCAGGATTCCAATACTGTTCTGGTTAAGTGTGTTGTTTGCAATGATTCCATTTGATGTGTTAAAGATAAATATGCTAATATTTGATGTGTTGATTGTGTTTGCAAGAATATTTAGGCCTGTACTGTGCTCAAGATGTAGTGCAGTTGTTGAACTAAGTAATGTATTTTGGCTTATTAGAACAGGAGCTAAGGAGTTTGTTGAGATGCGTATGCCTGTTGTGCAGTTCTTGAATCTGTTCCTTGTTATATTATAAGGTCCTGTTTGGTTAAGGCTAATGCATGTTGTGGAATTTTCGATTGTGTTGTCAGTTATTGCAACTGCTCCAGATTGTGGATTGGTTGCATAAGCAATAGCTACACCGCCAAATGTGTTGTTAAAGATTCTAGTGTCTGCTCCGCGTATAGTAAATGATCCTCCACTGCCAATAATGGTATTGTTTGTGAGATTCCATGAGCTGCCTATGTTACAGAAGCCGCATCCACGAATGGTGTTGTTAAGGAGTTGGCCTGTTGTGCCTTGTAGGTCTAGAGTGCCTAGGATGCTGTGTAGAATAATGAGTCCTTCTACATTTGTTAAGCTGTTGTTTAATCTGCTGATGTTACTGTGTGATATGGTGATGTTTGCTGATGATTCTGCAGCTATTGGTGACCATGATACTGAATCAGTTTCAGTGTTGTTGATGATTACATTTGATGTATTTGCAAAATAGATTGAAGAGGTTGCATTAAAGAGCTTGCAATTTCTAATCTGCGTTCCATTGACCATTGATGTATTAATTAGTGTTCCTGTGCCATTGCCTCTAATACTAAATCCTGCACAATCAAGTACTACATTGCTAGTATTGATTCTAAAACAGGTGTTGTTTGCTGTTAGGTTTGCATATAATGTTGTATTTGTGTTAAGGACTTGTCCACACACTGGTCCTTCTATAGAGCTGTATCCTGTAAAGCTGGTTACATTAAAGTTGAATATATTGTTTGTAAAACCAAGGTTTGTACATTTGTTTGATTGACATGATACAAATGTTCCAGTATCAGTTGGATCAGTGCTTGCTAAAGGATTAGAAAATAAAATACTGCCAAGTGTGATGACTGCTGATGTGTTAAACTCAGGAGCTAATGTGCTGTTTAGGTGTATGGTATTATTTGTGAGATTTATAATATCTCTTAAGTGTCTTGATACAACACTTATTGGTTGAGTAAAGGTTACACGTGAAAGTTCAGCTGATGAGTTTTCTATGCTCAGGTTTGGTGGAATTGTTATATTGCGTAAAGAAACATTTAGTGTATTTATGATTCGAAGAGCCTCTCCTGAAATACTTGAAAAGCTGAGATTTGAAAGCAGGTATGATCCAGATATTCCTGTTGAGTCATTAATGCTTAGGCCAGTTGTGGTGTTTGCAATGATATTGTCTAACATGGTTACATTTGATGATTCAAGTCTTATAGGGTTTGGGTTTTGATTAAAGGTGTTGTTAGCTACTACAGCACCTGTTAGATTCATTATGTGTAAGGTGATATTAACAGTATTTTGGTCAGTGCTATTTATTGTATTGTTGAGTACTAAGAGTCGATTTGCTCTATTCATGTCAATGCCACATGATGTGCTAAGTATCCTATTATCTTTTATAATCACATCATCTGCGCTCTGCCCAAGTGCTGATGCAGCATCAATTGCAATTGCGCATTGGCAGCCTGAGAATGTGTTTGCTATGATTTGTGTTGCATTTGCAGATGCGCCACTTGTTGCAATGTTTAGTGATAGGCAATAGGCTGAATTGTCTGCTGATAAGTTATTGTTTCTAATTAATGTATTTGTGATTTTTGAGAAACTTGCAATAACTGGTGAGAATGTTGAATAATTGTATACGCTGTTATCAAGCACACGTGTATTGTTGATTATAGAGGTGCCAGTAAATGATATAACCCCAGAGGTTGCAGTAAATGTGTTATTTGCAATAACTGAATTATTGGCTGTAGAGATAAGAATACCAGATTCAGTAGAGTTAAATGAATTGTTAAGAACTGTTATATTATCACTTCCTGTTGTGATGCTAATAGAGACTCCTAATGTACTTAAGAATTTGTTATTTCTTAGGCTTGCATTTTGTGCACCAGCAACAATAACTGGTTCTGTGCATGAATAAAATGTATTGCCAAGAATATGCAGATTTTGGCTTGTGCCTGTTAGTGAAGAGATATTTAGGCAGGATTGTGTGCGTGATGTAAATGTGTTATTCATGACAAGTATGTTTGTTGAGGCAAAGCCCCTGCTTGAGATTACAGACACATTGACAAATGAATTATTTACAAATGTGACAGCATCGCCTACAGGTATATCGCCACTACGCAGATTATTATTTGTGAAGATTGTTGATGTAATGGATCCATTGATGCTGCCAAGTGTTGAACTCCTAATTCCATTATTGTTGATAGTAGCACCGATATTTTCAACTGCATTTCTTATAGAAATGCTTAGATCTGAATTGTTTTCAGCAAGCAGTGTTCTTGTGCCTTCAAAGCGTAGGGTCATATTTCTACTCAGTGCGATTGTATTATTTTTTAATAGTGGATTAGTAGATCCTCCACCTCCAACAAATGCAACAACTGCAGATCCTTCTGCAGTGATGTTAAAGAGTAGTGAATCATTTACCTTAAATAGTGTGATTGCTCCGCTGCTGTTATCAAAGCTCGAGTTTGCTATGATACAATCTCTAATACTGATTCCACGTATATCAGCTGCTGTTGTAATGATATCCTTTGTTCCATTACCTCGTATGGTGAATCCTGCACAGTTAAGTGTTGCTCCTGTGGCAGTGATGTTAAAGCATGTTCCATTTGTTGTGAGATTTTGTGTGAGTGTGAGTGTTCCTGTTTCATTGAGTTCTTGGCCACACCTCA
>CAZQZJ010000017.1:7656-24398 GCA_964597775.1 uncultured Methanosarcinales archaeon | reverse complement strand
CACCAGAGACGGCTGTTAGCATTCGGGAAGACTACCAGTACAGCACGAAAGTATCATTAGAAAATAAAGAATACCAAGAATTACTTCAATTAGCAAAACGTATTCTTGACAAAACAAAAGAAACGTTAGAACTATAGGCGGGAACTTCTACGGAACGGTACCTCTAAGAACGCAAGCATCGGAACGGAAAAAACTTGCTCAGTTTCACTCCGCACCACGCTGCGCTCTCGCCCTTCGGGCTCGGGTCGTTTAACAGGAATTTTACGACTCACTTCGCTGCGCTCGTTCGCCCAAATTCGATTTTTCCAGCTCTGATTTCAGCTCTGTGAGGAAATCGAGGGAAAAATCGAACTTCGTAAAATTCCTGCGTTAAGTGAAATTTTTGCGCTACTTTTTCAACGATAAAAGCATGCTTCAACTTCTTAACTGGGTCGCCTTCGTTTAGCTACAACGGAAAACGTACAAAATTGAAAACTTTGCTTAACATATTCTAAACGACTTCGCTTTGCTTCGTCCAAATTTTCTGGTACTTTGCATTAACGAGGGGGTCGCTGTGATAGAAAAATAATTTACTTGGTATTAAACGTTTTACCATGGCTACCATACAACATAATTACAAGATAATTGTAAATTAATTGCGCTTCTTCACGTGGTATTCCGCTTTCAGCTTGCTGATTTGCATACCCATGTAATTCTTGCAATTCTCTCAAATGTAGCCTATCGATCTCCGAAAACCGATCTCTCACCCCTTTGACAAAATCATCTAGCGTTGGCGTTTTAGGAAAAGCTGAACGTCCTTCTCTGATTTTACTGTTAATTCTTTCCAAAGCATCCTCTCTCTGCAAATCATCTCCATAAGCTACTAAATGTAGACCTAACCAATGGTTATAATGATCCGTAAGCCTTCTTTGAATACCTTGGTGGAGACTTTCATATCTATCTTGAATCTCTTCTATCTGACTAATATTTGGAATTGATTTTGCCATTTTTCATTTACTACTTTGATGGTCGTGTAGAGAGCGTAATTGGTAAAACCCAATATTCCTAAAATACAACCCCATTATACTAATCCTTACGTTTCTCTGGTCGACTACTCTGATACCGTCCTGATTTAACGAACTGACTAATTCTAATCTCGCTTGGAGACAATCTGGTAAAAGCTCATCCTCACCATGATCCTGTCCGCTTAATTCTAAATTAGTAATACCCATCGCGTGTAATCCAAAATAGGGGTCTGTAGTTCCAATTATTGGATAGGCACAATTAAAATATCCCCCTCTTCCAAAAGCATAACCATCGCCACCTGCGGATTCGCCACTCATTGAGGGATAGCTTGTCCATAATCTGGCAATTTGTCGCTGGTTATCTACTGCGCCGATTACACCATCTCTGTTACCTATAACAACTGGGGGGAGAGGGGTATGGACGGTCACATACGCTTCTCCAAGTTCGTCTACTGCCCTTCTTGCAATATCCATAAACCCAGCCCTATTCCATCTCTGCACTCTCAGTCCAAGTTCCTCAGAACGTCTAGCTTCATAACGCTGACGTACTCTCTGTAAAACTGCTTCTGGGTCGTGAATCCAACTATTATCTTCGTTTGGTTCTGTCATTTTAATCCCCTCCACTATCATTTTGGTATAGATGATTCTCACTTCGTCTTCTAAAACTTTCTTCATTCCTAACATATCCAAAATCTAAGAGCCGATTGGACATTAGGGAAATATCTTCTCTCTCAAATGGTGTTCTTCCATCTACGAGCCTATCTCGCAGTTCTACACGACGTGGATCAAATCCCCTTCGATCAACATGCATGGTTATTGATTCCAATATTCCAACATAACTTACACTCATTTGAGGATTCATTCCGCAGATCCTTACTCCGTAGACTCTGCCCGGAAATATCTGAAAGCGTTCTTCCATCTCTGGATTTCTCTGTGCTGTACTGAGAGTGACTATTGTTCCTAAATCGGTTTCTGTAATTTTCTTTACCTCCTTCCATTTTGTTCAGATTGGATAACTATTATTTGTTATGTAGCAGTAACAACACACTAACTATATAAATCTTCATTCTCCAAAAATGGAGGATTAATAGAAAACTTTAAAAAGAACCCCACTATTCCAAACTTATGAACACCAAAATACTCGAAGATATCGGGCTTTCCAATGCCGAGATTAAAGTGTATCTTACCCTCTTAGAATTAGGAACTTCTACCGCAGGCCCAATTCTGGAAAAAAGCGGATTACAAAACTCGGTCGTTCACATGACCTTAAACAAACTTATCGAGCGGGGTTTTGTTACTTTTGTCAAAGAGGGCAAGAGAAACCATTACCAAGCTGCTAACCCTAAGCATATTATTGATTTTATCAACGAGAAGAAAGAACGCTTCCAAGAGATTTTACCGGAACTACTACTAAAACAAAAGCAAGCCAAAGAAAAACCAGAAATCATTACTTTTAGGGGCATAAATGGAATAAAAGAATTACTAATGGAACTCTTGGAAGCAGGAGGAAAAGAACATCATACTTTTGGCTCAACTGCAAAATCTCTTATGCTTGGCGATGCTTGGTGGATAAGCTACCATAAAAAGAGGGCAGAAAGAGGGATAAAAGCAAAATTGCTCTTTAACGAATCTCTTGCTTATTGGAAAGCAGAAGTAAAATATCCAAAATCAGAAGTAAAGTACACGAAAGCAGGATTTGAACCATTAACGGAGACAATCATTAGAAATGATAAAATTGGAATTATCGTTTGGACAGATAAACCTCTCGGAGTCATTATCTATCAAAAAGAAGCGGCAGAATCATATGACAAATTCTTTCAACTGATGTGGAAAACAGCAAGAAATTAGCGAAAGATTCAAATATACCTAAGTATACCAAAGTAAACGGTGAGAACTATGGACACAACAATCAAAATCCATGAAGATACAAAACAAGAATTAGATACATTTAGGGAATACAGGAATGAGAGTTACGATGAGGTCATTCGGAAAGTGGTATTCATTGCCAAAACCTGTAAAACTGAACCTGAATTAAGTAAAGAAACTATTGAAGCTATCGAAAAAGCACGAGAAAGAATAAAAAGAGGCAAGTTTCTAACTGAAACAGAGGCACGAAAGAGGCTGGGATTGTAAATGTACGAACTCATTTTTGATGATGAAGCAATCGAATTTTTGAACAAACTCCCAAAAGAGATGAAAAGACGAATCTGGGATAAATTGATCTCTACAAAAGAAAATCCATTTCATTTCTTTGAAAGATTAACTGGAAGAACCGATTATAAGCTTCGTGTTGGCGATTACAGAGTTGTAGCTGATCTCGATCGAGGTAACAACACGATTAAAGTGACAGTAATTGGACATAGAAAGAACATCTACAAAAACATTGATTAGCGACCCCCTAAATTCTAGTCTGGCTTTGCCAGTTATTTTATAAAAGAGAGTAATAAAAAACTACGCCAAGTCCTGTACTCAGGAGAATTGGAAACTTGCTCCGCTTCGCTCCGCACCACGCTGCGCTCTCCCTACGATTTTTATGCTCCTTCGTAGGTAAAAATCTTCGATCGGGACGCCTAACAGCAACTAAACGAGAAATTGCTCGGCTCGCTATTTCTCCAAATTTTCTTCCGCTTGGTTTTCAGCTCTGTTCCGAAAAAATTGTGTGGGTTGCCTCACATTTTCGAGGGAAATTTCAACTTCGCCAAAAACCGACGTTAAACTCAATCGAGAAAGAGGGCTAACGACTGATAGGGGGACATTTCTTAAACGACTAAAACAAAACGAGGGGAAGTTCCGTTAATTCTTACTCTTATCTTCTAAACGTTTCTTCTTTTTATCAAGCATAGGCAGATAATTTTCTCCAGTTATTACTGGACGACCTAATTCTTTTTCAGCTTCAATTCTTGCATTTCCCGCTACCTTTCCGCCTCTTTGGGCAACATCTTTACTTTTGTCAAAAGTCTCTGGTTTTTCTTCTTGTGAGAGTTCAGTTGTCATACGTTCACCCAGCATTGTAAAAATCAGCTCTAAATCATTCATATGATCTCTTAGGTTAGCCTTGGATTGTTTTGGTAGATTCTTGAATTCTTTGTACTCACTTGGAGTCATTCCAAATGTGGCTTTGGAAATTTCTGCTGTGAGGATTGCAAAATCTCTTTTTTCTTCAATACCCCTTTCTTTCCACTCATCCGTGAGATTTTGTCTTATAGCGATACCTCTTAATCGTTTATCAATCCAATCTTTAGGATAGCCCTTTGCAGAATAAATTTCTTTCATTCTTTCCTGTGCAAGTTCAGGATTTTCTATTTCATCAATTCGTTCCTTTCCTACCTCTGCCAGCCATCTTTTGAAAGGTTCAGCATTTTTGCTTGGAATTGACTGTATAAGCCTGAAAACGTCTTTTGTGTTACCTGCAAGAATTTGTCTATTTTTGCCTGTTTCAGTCAGCATTTCTACATGGGGACAATTTGTCCCTAGGTAGCTTCCAAGCTCTTCATCCCTTTTACGCAGTTTTTTCAGATAATCAGTAGGATTAACACTATCTGTTAAAGCTTGGACTATATCAACCAGAGAATAGTGCCACTCTTCTTTAAACCAAGCCCTTCGTATTTTCTTGCTTTGAAACACAACTAATGCTTTGTCTGAATCCATTTTAGTCCTCTTTGATAAATTCCACAATTTGATTATATACTTTTGGTGCTTTTGAGGGATGTACAATTGCTGTATGAAGGCTGTTACTTAAAGAATACTCTGATGAATAATCATCATAATAGTAATTTTCAGCTCCTTCTAGATAGACACTAACTGCACAAATAACGTTGTCTGTGTAACCTTTATCTGGGCAGGATTCCAATTGACTATTTCTGGCAATAATTGTTAGATATTTTACATTGACAAGCGTTTCGTCATTAGAATTTAAGCCTGTCAAGAAGTTACTTCCTGCCTTCATATCCTCACATTCTGGTGTTGGACTCCTTCCTGCTAAAATTGTTCCGCATCCGACTGCAACAAGCCCGTAAGTTCCGTGATTTGGTGTCCCTATTGTTACTAATTTCTCTATTGAATTGATTCCTCCGTAATACTTAATGTAAGTCCTACTTACCAATCCACCCATACTGTGAGCAATAATTATTACTTTATTTTTTCCTGTGTTGTGCTTCACCGTTTCAACGACATCTCGCAGTCTCTGGGCATAAATAGATATATGTTGGTTATCATCAGGACCAACTACGCCACCTAATTTATCATATTTATTGGCGTAATATGTCATAATTACTGAAACTTTTTTACCAGACCAAACCCCTTTTGTTAATTTTGGAGGGTAGTCACTTGGTAGCATAATACCCATATCAACATAACCTTGCTCAACTAATTTATCTTGAAATCCCTCTAATGAGGTTGGACTGTACCCCTCAACTTCTGATGGACTATGACCATGAACAAAGACAACAGGTAAATCTTTATCAGCGTCAAGCAATTGAGTTATATATTTTTCTTTACAGTCATTTGGACAACTTACAAACGTTTCCCCAGAATCACATCGTCCATTCCCACAAGTAATCAATTCACATTTTTTAATATCCTTGTTGCATTGTTCATTAATGGAACACCTACAGTCATTAGGGGAAGTTACGCAATTTTTCCATTTTTGAGGTTCACATATACCATTCTCGCATTGAGAAAATGAACAATCTTTTGTACATCCAATAACACATTCTCCAGCATTATTTGTGATGGTAGCACTAAACTTATTAGTTATTTTATCTCCTTCATAGGCATTTACAGAAGATGGGGAATTTAATGTAACTGAATATTTTAATGCATAAACCGAAGATAGCATTAACAGAAATATGGTAAATATGATAAGTTTAGTTTTCATTTTTTACCTCCTTTAAAGTATTTCTCATATAAAAATTCTCCCTAATTATGCAACACCCCACATTTAGGCAAGAAACCTTTAAATACCATCAAGACGAGAAAATAGGGGTTATCATGGGGGATAGATGAGAGTATCCAGATCACAACACAAAGGCCAAATCAGTTGGTTTATTATTCTCGGACTTGTAGTTATTATAACCCTCTTAGCATACCAATACTATACAACAAAATACACGAGAATCAAACCAGGCATTCTCTACCCACCAGAAGCCCAACCTATCACAACCTATATTCAAGACTGCATGCGAATAATTGGCAAAGAAGCAACAGAACTCCTAGGAAGCCAAGGAGGCTGGATCAGTGTCCCTACATTTATTAGCACAGACACGCGAGCAAGCCTTGCCATTGACAATGAAGGACTCAGACGCATTCCATACTGGCATTACCAAGGGGAAAACAGAGTCCCAAGCATCCCTGGAATGGAACGCTCAATTAACACCTATATCACCCAAAACCTAAACACATGCTTGCACAACTTTAGTGACTTGGGAAAAACTATTATTCCTAAAGGGAACATCAGCACCATCACCACAATTGCCGAGAACGACGTCATTATCCAAGTCAGATACCCACTCGCAATAATCATCAACCCAACCAAAGAAATCCTCATTGACACCTATGAAATCAGCCTGCCTGTACAACTTAAAAAACTCTATGAACTAGCAGAACGCATCATGCGCTATGAAAACCAACATGCATTTATTGAAAACCTCACCATAGACCTAATGTCAACTAACCACAACATACCATTTACAAATATGGAATTTAACTGCAACCAACGCACCTGGAACATCAACAAGATCAGAGACCAACTCCAAACCACACTTGCACACAACTTCCAACACATCCGCATAGCAAACACAAACCACACCTTATTTTTTGCACCACGAGAAACCTATGAACAACTAAGAGACGACTACCAAGGCATCATCACTGATCTTAATGCAGGCATAGAAGATATCAAAGAAAGCAGCCACTATCCAAAAAACACACCACCTGATGCATTTGAATACTTCCACCAATACATCGACGTAGGATCCCACATTACAAATGCAAAAGTCGCAATCCACTACAGCCCAGAATTTGGCATGTACATAAGAGCAAACCCAAGCCAAGATGGAATCCTCAAAAGCACAAACATGCAAGGAGACAACACATATCTCCCATTCCTATGCCTTAATGCCTGGCACTTTACCTATGATATCAACTACCCAGTACAAGTATTCTTACTTGACCCAACAGGATTTGAAAACGGATACATCTTTAACTTCGCCTTCCTAGCCCAAATCCAAAACAACGCAGCATCACGAGACGAATTTGTTTACACAACCAAGGAAGATATCAGACCACTTAATGAAGGATTCTGCGAACAGAGAGCAAACACTATGCACGAATTTAGAGCAGTAGGCATAGACCAAGAAGGATTTGTCGCAGACTCAGGACTTGATGAAGTAAACATCAGCTACCTATGCGCAGGAAGACGATGCAACCTAGGCACAACAAACGCGCTCAATGGACGATACGCACTACAAACAACACTGCCCTCAGGCTGTGCACACCCAAGTATCATTGCCTCAAAAATCGGCTACCTAAGCACACAAACACCACTAACACAACAAGAACAAATTCTCCAACTCACCAAACTAAAAAATCTTCCTGTGCAGATCCAAAAACACCAATACTTTGCAGAAATAGACAACACACTACGCACAAACGGAGAAGACCTAGATAAGGAAACTGCAATTATTCACATCAAAGCAAACAACTACAATCTCGATCAAACCATCATGATCCCAAGCAATGACACCAACATCAACCTAATCGATAGCAAAGCAGACTACACCATAGATATTGTACTAAGCAGAGGAAACACTATTATTGGAGGATACCACACAACCAACATCACCTTTACACGAGACGCAATTGCTAGTGCTGGAAGCATCACATTCCACACCTTTGAATACAGACCAACACCAAGCACAGACACAGAACAAGCATCAATGCTCACCTACTTTTTATCAGAAACATATAAAGACACCCTTACACCGGAGCTCAAAGAATGAAAATCCCTATCACACTCTTTCTTATTGAACTACTCATCTTTTTACCAGTCTCATTAGTCTACGCAATAAAAATCGAAAACGCCAGCATCACTGACTACAAAGACACAACCACATCAATAGAATGGATAACTGATGTTACAGCAAATTCAAGTGCTACCTACGGAGAAAACACAACAGTCACGACCTCTACTTCAAACACCCAGTTTAGCAGAAACCACAGACTTGACATGACCACAACACCTAACAAAAATTACACAACAACAGCAACATCATGCGACATCAGCGGATCATGTACCAACACAAGCCAAATCAAATTCACAGCAGGACCAGACCTTATCCCACCAATACTCAACATCACTGCACCAGCATTTGTCACCACCAACACAGCAGATATCACTGTAACAACAGAACCACTTTCACAAATCAGAATATATGTAAATGGACAACTCTCACGCATTGCCCAACCATCAGCAAACCCAGGCAGCGTCACATTCAGAGGAGTCACACTGCCTACAAAAACCAACACTATTCGCATTGAAGCAGAGGATAAAGCACACAACCAAGGATTTGCACAGACAATCATTATTGTTGACAACCAACCACCAACATTTACCATCAATCAAATTCCAACAATTACCACAACAGGCCAAATCACTTTTAGCGGCAGCGTAAGCGAACCAACAAGTATTGAGATCAAAACAAAACTAGCAGAAGACCCAATCCCACCACTGCGCGTTAGTGATGTTACTATCCGCAGCATCACACCAACATCCATCCTACTTTCATGGAAACCAAACCCTGAACCAGACATCCTAGAATACGGAATCATCAGAGACCAAACACTCA
The DNA here is from genome assembly GCA_964597775.1 of uncultured Methanosarcinales archaeon. GTDB lineage: Archaea > Nanobdellota > Nanobdellia > Woesearchaeales > JAGWAF01 > JACQSU01. The sequence continues at coordinate 15,550 of CAZQZJ010000017.1, read as the reverse complement.
TTGCCACAAGCCAAATACCAAGCTTTACTGACAACACCAACACCCCAAGCACACGCTACTCCTACCGCATCCAAGCAATTGATCGCAGCTGCAACCAAGGACCAATATCAGACACAATTGACGCAACAACACCAAGCAGCACAAACCAAATCTCCACAATTCCCCCTACACCAGCAACAACATACACCTGCAACAAACCACTCTTTCAAATCAACACAGACGCAGGATTTGCACAACCAATCCAACTCCAAGAAGGAACAACCATCTTTAGCATCACCTTTACTGACAAAGCAGGAAATCGCGTAACCACAGAACAAACTATCACCTATGACCACACACCACCACAAATCATCGAACAAAACCTGGACGCAATCTCACCAAGCTACACCCAAGACGTCACAATCAAAGGCAAAATCTCAGAAAAAGCAAATGTGCTTATCTTTGTCAATGACATGACAAAACCACAAAACTTTGTCACCACAGAATCAGACGGAAGCTTTAGCGCACACATCAAACTTGCACGTAACATCACAATTGAACAACAAACACTTGACACAAAAACAACAGGCTTAGCAGGAATCATCGGCATAGGATCAGAAAACCAGATCAAACTCCAAGCCATAGACATTGCAGGACAGATTGCAGAATACGGACCAATAACTGCAATATACGCACTCTGCGGATTTGGCTCAGGATGGCAAGTCAACATAGGCAAACCAAGCCCAAGCACACTCATACCAAAACTCATCCTAGACGGATTTGGCATTGTCGGACTCAACTTAGATCTCAAATACCAAGACAGCGGCACACCAGAAGGAATCCGCGTCAGCGTACACCGCCGCACACTCTCCAGAACAGACGAAGAAAAATACGACACAGACTTCACACCAACTATTCGACTTGACCAAAAAAAACTTGACAAAGCATATCTTGAAGCACGCATCAACCCACCAGGATTTTTTGAAACATTCACACAACTAGAAAAAGAAAACAACATCTCAGCACACCGCAAAGGAGAATGCCTAATCCCAGGATTTGGCTGCTACAAACTCCCAATGGTTCTCGAGATCCAATACGACAAAGTATTACCAACATCAGAAACAGAACAACTCGTCACTGGCATTGAAAGCCAAACCAAAATTGAACGCGAGGTCTTTAAACAATGCATCAACCTAGAAATTGGCATTGACAAACGCATCAACCCAAATCTCGTGCCAAATGCATTTCTCAAAGGCACAGTAGACCTCTTCACAAAACTCATCAACGGAATTGACGCAATACTAAAACCGCTACAAACAGTATTTAATGTCATCTTCTACACCTGCTTGCTAGGATTTTACATCGCATTCTTCATGGATATTGCAGAACAAACCAGCTGCATTGGATCAGGAACACTTGCAACAACATTAGGCAAAGGAGGATTTGACTTTCGCATAGCACAAGTAGGCATGTGCAACACAATCTACCCAAAAGACCAAGAACAATTCAAACTCTCAAATGAACAATGCACACGCTGCCAAATCAAAATCAAAGACCGCCAAACCATGTTTGACCAACTCAAATGGTTCTGCGACCGCATCTTCTGCCCATCAGCACCATCACTGCAGCGCTGGATCAAAGATGCACAACTCCGAGGAGTCAAAGAACTAAAACCAGAAGGCCACATTGACAACATAGGACCACAAGCAAAGATATTCCTAGGATCAGACTGCGCATGGAATAGCATTATCACCAACGAATTCAAAGCCTACCAAAATGGTGAGAGATTCAGCATGGAAAACCTCTACAATGACTTTAACACACACAAACGCGACAAACTCATAGACGACAGAGGTGTAATAGCAGCAGCACTAACCAACCCATCAACAAGCGATAAAATCAACTGCGCAAATGCACACCCATCAAACCCAAGATGCTGCGGATACGAATACAACAAACAATGGGAATCAGTATGCTCAATCACAGAAGAAAACTACGAACTCAAACAATCAATATGCCTTGCAGCACAAAGAAGCGGCGATGCATCAGCAATCAAGAGCATCAAAGGATGCGCAGGCTCACGAAAACTCCTTAATGAACAAGCAGGCTTCTGCTCAAAAGGAGGAGACTTTAAAGGAGACCTAATCAGAACAAGCCTACAATACGGAGACCTTGACAAAGAAAGCAGAACAGACTATAATAAAGTCATCTCAGACATAGAAAACAACCGCAAAATAGAAGAAGAACAAAGCGGAATAAAAATAACTGAAACAATCAAAATCGCACGCAACCCAGAAGAAAAAGCCATAGCAGACAAAAAACTCTCCAACGACTTACTCACAGGCAAGATTGACCCACAACAAGGCAAACTCTCACCAGCAATCCCAGACCGCATGGTATGGATTAGAGTCCTACCACCAGGAGCAGAAGGAGAACTTGCCATAGAACGCGGATACCTAATCAAAACAGCAAAACTCGCAGAACTACCAAACCTTATCTCAGAAAAACAACGCGGAAAAGAAAGCCAAGTTACCCAAGACACCATCTTTGTACCAGACGGACTCACTGGACTTGAACGATTCTTTAAACAAGAAACACCAGGAGTACCAATAACATACAAAGAAAAAGAATGGCTAGACACACTCTGCAGCTTTAACACAGAAAAAAGACAATTCAACATTTACGGCTGCAACAGATTCGCTGCAAGAACAATATACGACGACATCAAAACAAAAATAGGGATTGGAGACAAAGACTACATCGTCAACCCAGCAGATGACATTGCAAGCAGCATCAAATGCGCATGCCTACCAGGTATCACCACACACCTCAAAAAATGGAAAGGCATCATGACAGCAGTACGAAACTGCTTTAACACCATCCTCACCACAGGACAAGGAAGCCCAGGATCATGCAACGCAGTACTCTCACGATATGTCTGCGACACCATCTACCTCCTACTCAAATGCTATGTCCAACGCTATGACTTTACCGCAGGCAGAACACCAGACCCATCACAAGGAGGATTCTTTGGACTAGGCAACATCGGCGCATCACTAACCAAAGCAGGAACATCAGTACAACAACAACTCCAATCACGCTACGGAAACTCACCCACATTCCAAGCAGCATTTACACAACAAAAACTAGTAAACAGCATCTGCCTATTTGCATTCACAGGAACCTGGAACCTTAATGCAGAAACACTAGCAACAACAGAAATAGGCACCATACCAGTAGACTCCCAACCATTCCTCTTCCCATGCGAACGACGATTCCTCACATTTGACTCAGCAAACCAAGGACTCAGCAGCTTTAACTACCACATCGGTGCAGACCTGTTCTCAGGATCAGACGTCACCTATACAATAAATCTCAAATGCTCACAAGGACCACTGTGTGACTCCAGACAAGGATTCAAAGACGGCATGTGCGACTGCACTAGCATCGGAGAAAAGAAACACCCACTACTTAGCGGAACACTAAAACAATTTGAAAACCTCGAAGGCAAAGGAGAACTCTCCAAAAACATCCAAGGAACATACCGCTATGACAGAGCAGAAATCGAATGGAGCTACCGAGACAAAGACCAAAAAACAAAAACAGAAAAACACGAATGCAAAATCGAACAAATCGGAGGAGACCCACCAGCATTCTGCGCATTCGACATCCTTAGCAACTCGTATCGATGCGGAGTAGACTTTTTTAGCGAATACTTTGCCAAATTCAGCGGAGACCCAGAACCAGAATACCCAGACCAATTTGCAGGAACATTCAAACTAGGAGAACGCATCAGATTCTCAATCCCAATTGTGCAACGCATACCAGAAACACCAGCATGCTCAACAGGAATCTGCGAACAATCCAAATATTTATTGTATAAGATCACCAACAGAAACCGCGGCATAGTCTACTCAAACATGCAAGGACTACTTGACACCTCAACAACACAAGACCAACAAATTGGAGAAATCACACCACCAGACAGCAGCGCGGTTCTTAGCACCAATGGTGAGAGACGATACATTGTAGAACTACCTGACGTACTTAATCAACAACAATTCGGAAGCCTTAATGAACAAGAGATTAGCTATGACATCACACCAACAAACCTTGCAGGATTTGCCACAGTCAAACTAGACCTGAGCAGCAAAGAGAGAACAAGCGAAGACCTTATCTTCAAAATCGACGCTAAAAGAGAAACCTGCACAATCTTTAAACCAAGCACTGCACAAACACCAAAAACAATTGTTCCAGGCAACTGCATCATCAACAACAACCGCATTCAAACCAAAGGAATCATTATCCAAATCTCAGAAAACCTCAAAGACCAACAAGAACCAATCATTGAAATACAAATCGGAGCAACCAACATCGACGCAACCAAGGATCTGAGCAAAACAAAACACTGCGACCCAAAAAACCCACACAAAAACCCACAAACCTGGAGTGCACAATTTGAAATCCACGACACCAACACAGGAGCAGGAGGAGCATTTGACCCATCACCAACCATATCCACAGTCCAAGGCAGAACACAACGCAAAACCATAACATTTAGCACCATCTGCAACACAGAATACAGAGGAGAAGAAGGCAGACTCACAGGAGAATGCATAGAAAATAGAAACCTCAACAACAACCCATCCACATGCTACTGCTTTTCAAGTAAACAACAAATCCAAGAAGCAATCGACAATAAAGAATCACGCAACTGCGGAGCAACACTACGACTTTCCAAAGGCATGATCTGCATCGATGGACAATGCATCAAAGAAGAAAACCTACCAGCAGCAGGACCATGCCCTGCAGGAGAAATAATTGATAAGATCAGAACAGGATGCATATGCGGAGAAAAAGAGCAATGCAAAACAGAAGAGGTATGCAATGTACAACCATACCAAAAAAACACATGCATAAAAACTCAAACAAACACAGCAACAGAAGAACCAATTCAAGGACCACTTCGCAATCCAGAAAATCCATACTACAACTACCCATCACCAGAAAATAATAACCTCTACAAAGACGAGGAGATTAAAAAAATCGAAAACGCTATCATCACTGAATACCATATTGCCAAATGTCAAGACCATGGATATCCAGAAAGATGGGCAGCAGATCAAGAACAAAACATTGGAAAAACATCTACTCAACTATGCCAAGTTCTAGACAAAGGATTCTACGAAGCAGTAAAATGCGAAGGAAGCGGCGAATGTAAAGGCAAGAAGTACAGATATAACACGATTCAACCAACAGAAGACGAAAGCCCGAGTGTGGGGCGAATTGTCTTGCCAGGAGGTATTGAACCTACAATAAAGAAAACCATCGCAACCAACCAAATCGACAATGTTCAAGGTTGCACCATACCAAAAAACACATGGGTCTATATCAAATTCTCACAACAAAGCCCATGGACAGGATGGTATCATGCAGAAGACACAGGAGAAAAAATGAGAACTGACTCAAAGATAGACAAATGCCACATAGACATCTTTACAGGAGAAGGCATTGAAGCTGGTAAAGACGCTGTTAGAGAATTTGGATCAACTACGGCAACACTCTTTGTCATACAAGGAGAACCAAAAAAAGCAACTACAAATGAAATAATCGCAACATAACCAAAAATGAAACACATCACAACACTCTTCACAACAACATGGAACACCATGACATCATCATGGAAACTACTCCTCACATCCATGCTAATCGACGCTATCTACACCACAATATTCGCCCTAATCCTAACAACCACATTTACACAAATCTTTGGATCTGTACAAAACATGTACACCATCATGGGAAACACACCACAACTCAACCTCACAAACACAGCAGAACTCAACACACTAATCCAAGAAAACCAGACATTTCTTAATGCCTACAACCACATGATGCAATGGATCATCATCTTCTTACTTGGCATCTTCATCACCTGGACACTATTCCAAGGAATAGCATGGTACATCACACACTACATGTGCAAACACAAGCTATCCACCAAAACCTTTGCAACAAGATTCCTCATAATAACCAGCATTGCAAGCATCATTGGAATAATCGGGCTCTACACAATATCCATCCTAAGCACCATAGGACTTGCAACACTTATCTCACCAAATATCATCAGCTACATCACACTTGCATGGATAGCAACATGCCTCTACCTTTGCTTTTTTGCCTATGCACAAATTCTTCATACCACATCCATCACAAACTACTACACCATACTCACCAAACACTGGAAACAAAGCCTATTTGCATACATACTTGCACTACTCTTTATTACTACATCAAACTGGATCCTGATGCAACTCTACTCAACACAACCAATACTCATGTACCTTTTTATGCTCTTTATTGCACTCCCACTCTACACCTACAATAGGATTATGATAGTACAAGGAAGTGAGTGAGAAGATTTATATATTAGTTACCTATTAGGTAACTATATGACAATCGAGATACCCCAATATGGATTAAAAGCATATGCTTTATTGTTTTCAAAACATGGTGTTCATGTACGATTTAGACAATCAGCATTAGATTGGATAGTTTCTATTAGCATGAAAAAAAAGATATTTGCATTGTTATTGAGAACAGGCTGGATACAGAAGAAATCTGATGGAACATATGTATGCACAAACCCATCTGATGCAATAAAAGGATTATTGGAATTTCGTGTTCCTACAATCATTACTAAGGCAACGAAAAACTATGCATTTACTCAATTATCTGCAGTTGAAATCTGGTCTGATTTTTCCTATGTGCAAAGAAGCATGGAAAAATCACCTTACTTTATTAGAGTTCTACAAAAAGACTTAAAATATTGGAAGAAATTCTTCAATAATAACGAAATACCAAACTATGTGCATTCAGGAACAACAATAGGAGAATATGTTATATTGATTCCCACACATTCATTATCATTTGAGGAAACAACTGGATTCAAAGTCGATTCATTAAAAAAAACAATACATTATGCAAAATCAAACGAGATCTATGCTTACGCATCAAAATATATAGAACACAAATATGGAACACCAGCATGATTAAAGATCTATTTTCTCTAAGAGAAGAAGAAATTTTTAAGACGCTAAAAGAGTTAAAAGACTGTGATTTCGTAATTATAGGAGGCTACGCTGTAAACACATATACCTTACCAAGATTCTCGACAGATTGCGATATTGTGATCAAAAATAAAAATGAACTGAAGAAAATAGAGAAGATTCTCCTTAACAGAGATTATAGTATATCTAACATTCCTACAGAAGCACAATATTATGGGAGCTTCTTAAGATACTGCAAAAAACTAGACAATAATTTCTCAGTAAGCATGGACATTCTCATACAAAATGTTACTGACAGAATGACTGGAGTCATCTTCACAGCAGATTGGATTTTTGAAAACTCTAAAACTAGAACTTTGAAAGGAAAAACAATAACCGAGGAAACCAAGCTGAAAATCATAAACATAGACGCACTGCTTGTTATGAAAATAATCTCTTGTAGATCAACAGATATAAAAGATGTATTCATGATGCTTCCACATGCTAGTAACAAAGAATGGATACAATCTGAGATAACTCTACGATGTGATTTCAAAAATAGGATTACAAAAATAATAGAAAAAACTACATCAAAACAATTCAAAGATGGGCTCTGTGGAATTTATGGTTATATTGATCAAAAAGTCTTTGATAAACACAAGAAAGCAATCCTATCACTTTAAACCAAAACTTGCCACATCCTCATACACTGGCCCTGAAGAACCAAGCACACTCTTGATTAGTTTAAAACAAGTCACCTCAAAGATCTGCTCTTGAATGCAAAAACTTGCAAGCTTGTGTGCATATACCTTCTTTGATTCTGGCAAGATCTCCTTGACACGCGCCAAAGTGATATGCGCAACCCA
>CAZQZJ010000017.1:0-7556 GCA_964597775.1 uncultured Methanosarcinales archaeon | reverse complement strand
GTCACATGAAACACCCTAGGAAAAGTCATCCTTACTCCAGAATCCTTAATCTGCTCTTGCAAACTAGAAAAATACTCAGCATGACCAATGTCAATTGCAATAAAGAGACGCATAAGAATAATGAAGAGCTAAACAAGTATATTAGGGTTTGTTGAGAACGATTAATAAGGAAAAAAAAAGATTACAAATAAGAAGATCATGTTTATTTTAAAAGGTGGCTATATAATGTTATATAACAACTCGAGATAGTAATTGTGGCAATCAGACACCTCGGGACCGCTGAATTTTTAAGAGAGCAATACTTGGCATTGGATAAAGGAACACACTATGGCATTCGTCACTGATCTTCACATGCATTCCAACTTTTCAGATGGTTTTTGGAGCCCAAGGGTAGTCGTTGAACATGCCAGGGAGGCCGGGCTGAAGCAAATTTCAATTTCTGACCATAATACTATAGAAGGCCAGGGTGAGGCGAGAGAGGCAGCGAATGTTTGGGATCTTGATTAATGTAACCTGTGTTGAAATTGACTCATGCATGATGCATAAAGGGGTCTATTTCCAAAATCATTTGATGGGTTATGATTTTGACTGCGAAAAATTGAGCATGTTTTTACGCAAGCAGATTTTGAAAAATAATGCCCAATTCTTGAACACGGTCAAGCGGTTAAGAAGTCTATGCGACTCTTCAACCCCTCCAGAGGTAAAACAGCTGAAACCAGACCTAACTTTCAAAAAATCGGTCGATGTCGACATTGACGCTTATACTATCATCAAAGACGAATATTCTAGGGTGTACTTGAAAAGTGTCGGTGCTGAAGAAATTGACCGATTATTACGATCCCGCTTCTTTCCCGCAGAGGTTATAGCGAGGTTTATTAAAAATAACTTAATTGAGAAACCCGTATCAATCCCCGGACAAGACCAAAGCTCATTGGGAGCTAAGATGATTATTAAGACGGCCCCTGAAGTGTTTGGCATCCATGGATCTTGGTTCGCACCGCAGCGGAGCGTGATTAAAGAGATCAAGAGAGCCGGAGGCATCCCAACTATCGGGCATCCGTTTCTAGGTCACTCCATGCCTGAAAAAGAAACAGGGGAAACGTATGAAGCGTTCATTCAAAGATTAATTCAGTTTGGAATCGAAGGGATTGAATCTTATTATTATCGTGGGCAAGGTTACACCATCCAACAGGAAATTTATTTTAACAAAAAATCACTAAAAATCGCTCAAGAAAATGATCTTGTTCTGACATATGGCTCTGATTGCCACGGCCCAAAACGAGGCAACCCATCAAAAAATTTTTTAGGAAAGTATGGTGGGAATTCAATCATTCCCTTCGCCTCCCTTCATCGCAACCAAGGTTAATGTAGCAATGTTTTTCGGGGACAACTGACGGATATCTTCTGAACATGCAATGATTTTCCAATGCTTTGGTACAATTCTTCTTAACGTAGAATCATTGAAGTGAACACGTGAAACCCTCCTGTCTTGGAATTCTATGGTGGTCTTTTCGGTATTTCACGACAAAAACCATGTGGTACCTTATTCGAAAACTACAATGAGGAGCAAATTCAACCTGCATAAAGGACAAAGTACAGTGAATGGATTAAAGCTTATCCAGAGCAGAGCTCCGGGGTATTAAACCCATCCCGGAAATAAGGCCTAATAAGCCTTGTTGGTCATTTGTGCCCACAAAGCAAGGCATCATACCTTATGTAGAATGCCCACGCCGGACGTCAGACGTAGCATATAACGCCTAACCTTCCTTAGCGTCCCTATCGAGAACAGACGCCGTGCCTGTTGGCATGCCTATCCTGGATTGTTTCACATTCTTCGGCAGAGGAGTTCCGCAAGAACGCCTGGAGGGGTCTATAGGTGACTACAATTTTAAAGCGATGTAGTCACCTCAGTCTTTTGTCGAGTTTGTTGTACTCTTTGATGATCAAATCTATAGTTGGACGGATATTCCCTTTGTTTTCGTATTCTTGTAGTGATTGATAATATTCTTGGCGGTTCACATATTCTATATCGACTGGAGGCATGTTGTGCTTGAGTAATATATTGTTCAATAATAGTCGACCGACCCGACCGTTCCCATCTTGAAATGGGTGTATGTTTTCGAATTGGTTATGGATGACTGCAGCGAGCAAGATTCCGGGATAGTGATTCTTGTTTTTTCTGTACCAATCAATCAATTCTTGCAATAATTCTTCTACTTTTTCTGAAGGGGCTCCTCGGTGAACGACATTTCCTATTCCGTCACGAATTACAACCTCGACTCCCTTCTCTCTGAACCTCCCAGCGAATGATTTTGAATTGGCAAAGACGATTTTATGCAATTTTTTCAGCAATGCAAAAGAGATGTGTGTTTTGGTCTTTCGGATATAATCCATGGCCTGTACAACACCTTTAACCTCTTCAACATCAAGCGGATTTTTATCAGGGATTTTATCCTTCTCAACAAGGTTGGTTACTTCTCTAAGAGTTAGAGTGGAGCCCTCGATAGCATTTGTGTTATATGAAAATAATTCAGAGAAGCGTCTCCATTGATCTTTGCTTAAATGGGTGACTTTGAAATGGATCTTTTCTTCAAGATTTTTTATCTGATCTAATTCTTGTGGAGATAGTATGAATTTTAATGGATCTCTAATTTCCTTACTCAGTTTTAGTTGTTCCAGAATGTGTTGGCCTGCTTTCTTATTTTTTTCTTTTATTTGTGATTCGGTTAAATTCAATCCCAGGTATCGTGTAATTTTAAAGACTTTTTTCCCACTACGATACGGATGTACTAAATAAAATTTCTTATCTTTCCCTCTTTTACGAATTTCAACGAACATATAATATGATGGGTGACTACCCTTTTAAACTTTTCTCATTTTTGTAGTCACCCAAGGGATCCCGACCTCCTCCAAATGACCAGCCGGTTATTCTCTCAAGACATCCCCAAGATCCTTTGGAGACTTCAGATAGAACTTCTTAAACGCCACATTCATTTCAGCAGAGCTAAACACGAATTCGTGTTGACCAACAAACACATGCACCACATCCTTTAGCGAACACTAATCAAGATGATCTCTCACAAATTTTACCTCTACATTTGAAATATGCTGTTCATTTTTTATATAACACAGCAACCTTAGTGCCCCATCGCAGGCTGAGAAGCAAACACATCAGCTTTCTTGTACGACACACCAGCGATCTTCTCATACAACCCTGACATGTATGACCCAACCTTATGTGCAAGCTTACTAAAAAAATTCCCTACGAAATTATATGTTGAACGCTCATCAAGATCACCAGAACCATGACGCATCTCATGCACCATAGCCTCTAAGAATAAATCTTTATGCTGCTGAGGATTCTCCAAGACATGACGATATCTCGAATTCCATGCAAGAATCTTTTCACCAGTATTATAAGATATCACTGCTGCAATAACACTATCACCAAAATCCATCATTGCATATCCATTATACTCAACATTTCCCAACTCCTTAGCAGCCTCTTTACCAACATCAGATGATCTAAAAGACTTATACGCATCATGCATAAGCTTTGCACCATCACCATATGCAGGATCACCAAGAATCTTCCCATTCATAAGCACTGCACCAGACTTTATTACATCATCAATTGATTTTGCCTGCATGGTTCTAAAGCGCTTTCCATCACCAACAGCAAGCTGAGGTGTGTGAAACTGAATATAAGCATACAATTTTCTTGAAGCATAAGGATTACGCCAGGATGATGAAGCACCACTTGAATCATTGGAAATTCCCTTACAATCATCCTGAACATAGGACTCCAGATTCTGAGACGCATACATCATACCTACCTAGTATGCAGTGATGATTTAAATTGATGATTAGAGAAGATTAGTAGAATGTGAGACAGAGAGGTCATTGTTGTAAAAATCTACCCACCACTCTTTTTCTGCGGCTTCTTCTGAATACCATACCTTTTTTGCAAGACCTCAACCTGCGGCCTACCTAGCTCATCCAATCGAACAAACAAATCACGTAAAGAAATATAATGCTGCACACCCTCCTGCTTTATTCCTTGATCAAGGCCTTGCAAAAACCTGCCTAATTTATCATCAGGAATATGCAATCCTTTTTTTCCAAGAACCTTTTCATTAAGATGCTCATACACTTCCTCAGGCCTTGTCTGAGCAAAAAGACTACTCGCGACCTGAGTATTCACATACCCAATTCCTTGCTCAACATGATCAGCTTTGCGCTGATACAAATCCCGCATCAACTTTCCCACAGTCCCACCACCCTGAACAAATGTCTCAGCCAAATGACGAATACTAAGCTTCCTACCTTCTTCAGAACTCGGATCAAAACCATGAATCTCATCATAACGCGTTGCAAGAAAATCAAAACGCTCCTCAGATTTGAGCTTAGCCATAGTCTTTGCAGTCGAAGGAAAGGTATACTTAAACCACTCTAATAAAGCATCACCAAGCAACTCCTTAACCTGCTTATTCTTGCCCTTCAAATCAGTATCCAACTCAAACTTAAACTTACCCAAAGCCTCTTTTTTCACAGTCTGATACAACCTCTCCTGCGCAGGCTCAAACACATCAACAAAAAAATTATCAGACTTTTTCTGATGCGCATCCCAGAGTTCATAGGCTTTACCAACATCATCCACTGCATGCTGCACTCTCAAACCCTTAAGCAACTTTTCTAGACTTGTTGGTTCTTTCTTTTTCTCAGCCATAACTACACTCTCCTTATCCACATATATAATAATTTATCTTTTACAAATCTCAATTGTCCTCTCTTTATTGCCAGGGATTAATATTGTATCCTCTAAAACAATCCTTGGCAGTTTAGGATCACGTCTTTTATAAGGCGCAGACAACATTGGTTCTGAGAAATCCCCAATTATCAATTCAGAGGTTGATTCTTTTCTAAGGTTTCTAACCTCTCTTGAAAAATAATAAAGTGCTCTAAATAATCCTTCTCTTTTTTCATCTGCAAAAACATCGCCATTACTATGAGGAACATAAACATGACCAGACCCATATCCTAAACTTAAGAGTGTTCCTTCAACACCTAACGGTTCTTGAGATACATTATCATAAAGGGAATATCCAGAATAACTATCTCCACCTCTTATATAGACCTCTGTATCAAAATCAGAAAGTGCGAGGATACCATTATTTGTACAAAATTGGCCATATCCAGTTTCTGGATGAATCATCTTTCTTCGATCTCCCCAGGATAAGAATTCTTGTCCACTTGCTCTTAGAAATCCATACAGGAAGAATTCCCTGACTAATTTTTGACACGCTTTAGTTGGTAAACAACTTTTGTTTGCATCAATAACATTTTGAATAAAATCCTCTAATCTTGGATGTGTGTATGCTGAGAATATCTCATCTATGGTATGCTCTAATTCATCGGCTTTAATAGATGCTATCTCATTTGGCATGAGTGTTGATATAACCAAGTATCTTATAAATCTTTTGGTATTTTACCACTTATAAGATACAACAAAATCTTATTGATCAGGAAGCGTGCCAGAACCTGGTTTAAAAGGGACGCAGCCAATTTTTTGTGTGCTTTGACAAACTTGCAGAAGTCATTCGAGCAATGCGCCCAGACCCTGAGCATTTGTCCAGCGACACTACTCAATAACATTGATTGGATCGCGCAAAATCCCAAGTCAAAACGAGACAAAAAAATCATTATCTATTTAAACACTAATCACGCTACCTTGCTCAGACATGGCTCAAGAATCCTTGGATATTGTTGTCGAAGAAAAAGTAAAACCACTACTTGAATCAGCCATGTACCGCTACCTAGGGATTACTATCAAAGAGATCCAAACCGACATCACAGACCGACTTAAAAAATCACCACTTCTTGATTATGTCATCGACCCAAGCCTGCCATTTAAAGAGGCAAAAGATGGATTCAAAAAGCAATACATCCTCAAAGTACTTCGAGCACACTTTGGCAATGTCAGCGCAGCAGCAAACAGCGCTGGAATTGACAGACGATCCATACATCGCCTTATCAAAAAATACCATATTGACCTTGATCAATTCCGTAACATACTTCTCAGACCAGCATACATAAAAGAGCTTGCGATTAGTGATATTATCACCAAAACACTGGACAACTACAAACAAATTATCAATGCACAACGACTTGACAAACTCTACAAAGACGCACAACAAATCTCCAAAGATATTGTCAAAGAACTTCCTGAAATAATATTATCCATGGCAGCAGCAGAAGAGGAATTTGAACGACGATACCTTAAACAAGTCATGCTTATCTACAATGGAAAAACCAAAGAAATAGCACACAAAATAGGCCTTAGATACGAAACATTACATCGAAAACTCAAAGCACTTGAAATCTCATGACTTACCACCAAATGCATCACTAACCATCTTAGCAGAATAGCCACCATCCTTAAGACGCTTCTCAATTATCTCACGAGAAAAACCCTTATGCAATGCAAACCTTACATACTCAGCAGGGGTTTGCTGATGCACCTTTGCCTTACGACTCTTACCAAGATGATACGCAGTCATCATCGCAGCAGCCATCACTCCAAACATAGAAATCACAATCACATGCCAAAACCTCTGCCACCCACCTTCCTCCTGAGCAAGCATTGCAAGAGGCGTAATTACTGCCTGACGAGCGTACAACACTTGTTCAGCAGAATAATTTGCATCATAGTGCACAACTGACAATCTATAATTACCACCACCATCTTGGCAACACAAACCCCTACGAGAAAAATCAGCCTTATCCTTACCGCCTGGACCAACCTGCACAAAGAAAAACTCATAACCATTAAGCTCTACAAAAAAACGCAACTTCTCAAACACATACTGGGCAGTTTGATTATAAATAGGCTGACCATCAGCAGCAATAACACGCACAGCAAACAAGCCCTTTGGATTAGGCGAGAGTTCCACAAACACCTTCTTACTCTCTGAAGGAACACGAAGCTTATACCAATCCACATCATCAGAAAAGGCAGCATCCTCAACAACCAAACGCTCCAGAGGACTAGCAATATATCCTTCAAAATCACCAGCTGAAATATCTAATGCAGAATCTATCACATTACCTGCATCAAGACCTGAACTTGCATCAAAAACATCATCCACATCCACACGCAAGATCACACTTGCTGGATGCGAAGACTCAACAACCACAGTCACTGAACTATTAATACCAAATGGAGTAAACTTCAGCTTTAACCTCTCTGAATCAGACTTCCAAGACATTGCAGACACATTATCAACACGCTGCGCTAACACAAAACCAGGCTCCTTCTCCAACCTTACTCTTACCTGAGCCTCACCCATCTCTGGCCTTGTTTGCGGATATACTGACACAACCTGACCAAGATGAACAGGCACTGAAAAACTCACCTGTGGATGGCCAGCATCAATTGCACCAGCATACTCATAAGGCACAGCAACAACTACTGGAACCACTACCAATAAGAGCAATAGAAACCTGCGCATAAGCAGTATTCTCGAGAAAAAGATTATTTAATTGTTTCGAATAAA
>CAZQZJ010000016.1:8750-27832 GCA_964597775.1 uncultured Methanosarcinales archaeon | reverse complement strand
GAGAACTTTGAAAAAACAAGGCAAAGCCGAGTTTTTCAAAGTTCTCAATTGTGTTATGTAGTAACGATTGGTATCTTGATGAGTTTTCGTATTCGTTCGACAAAGTGTATTGTTTGGGTAAGAAGCTCGTCATATGTGGTTGCGTTAATTTCTACAGTTTTGTGGTGCATGATGTCTTTGGCTAGGTGGTAGAGTTTGTCCATGATGTGTGGGTATTCTTTTTCTAGGATCTTGTTTTTGACAAGAGTGTGAAGTGCAGTGCTCATCTCTTCTGGTCGTGGTGGCATGCCTCCTGTGTGCATGATTGCTGCTTGTGCTGCGTCAATTGCTGCCCAATATAAGTCTATGATTGCTTGTAGCACGTGTGATTCTGCGTTTTTGAGTGTTTGTTGTGATTGTGCATAGTAGATCCCTGTTGATTCCATGCTTGGTCTAAGGCGTCCTGAAAGTAGTAGGGTTTGTACTGGGTCAAAGAATCCGCTGTCATGAAATGAGATGCCGCATCTGATAAAATTAATGTGTTTGGTGTTGCGTTCTTGGATAAGCTTCCAGTGGTCGCTGAGTTTGATTGTTTCAATATGGATCTTTGGTGATATCTCTTTATTTATTGTGTTCATGCGGCTAATATAGGTTGTGATGATATCCTTGGTTAGTTCTTGTAAAATATCGTCAATGATAATGACAATAGGGATTTGTTCTGGGCTAAGGTGGTGTGCTGTTGGTGTTCTGCTAAGAACTACTGCTTTGATAAGGTTAGCATAATCATGTAGTGCTTTGTTGCAGAATTCGCGACAAAGCTCAAGTTCTGTTTTTGAGTAGTACCTAAAGTATGGTTTGTTTTGTTCTTCTAATTTAAATTCCATCCCCTTTTTTTAGTTTTGGATTGTATAAAAATGTTAGTATCCAAGTGTGTACAGGATTGCTGCAGCTATAAAGAGGATGATTGCAGTTGTTATGAGTATGAATCGAAACATTCCAAGCTGGTGTTTGGTGTAAAGCCCGATTGCAATGAGGATAATGCTCCATAGGTATGTGAGGAGTGATAGGTATGGTATCCATCCAAAAAGATAGGTTGGTGTAAGTCCAAAGACTACTGCCATGAGTGTGTCAGCAAATGGTGATGTGCTTGCTCCAAATATTTTAAAGCAGGTATGTAGGATTGTGCAGGCAAGCATAATAATGAGCATAAATGTTATGATAAGGATACCAAAGAGTATAGCAAAAAATGTAGTTGTGTAACCAAGTTGTGGCAGAATCTTTCCAGTAAGTGCACCAAATATCCCGTCCCAGATTTGGTAGAATGTGCTTGCAAATGGCAGTGAGAGAAGTGCTTGAAAACCTGTAAGAATGAGCATAGAGAGAAGTGATGTGTGAATAGGTTTTGTTGTTGTTCTAAAAAAGGTTACTGGGTTGAGTATGATTGCTTTTGCATCAGAAAATAGTTCTACCATGTTATGAACCTGTTTGCTTTTTTGAATGTTTTGTAATGTGCCCAGCACAGTGCTGTTGCAGCTCCTGCTGCTGCTGGTTGTTCTATTATTTTTTCTTCTTTTTCTTTCTTTTCTTTTCTGGTTTTATCGTCTTGCATTACAAGTGGTTTGATAAGATCATAGATTCCTTTGAATGGTGCAGTGAATGGTTCTAGGATGCCGCTAACACTTACCTGTGGTTCTTTTGGTGGTGTTTCTTTTTTTTCAATATATTCTGGAAATTTTTCTCCTGCTTGTTCAAGGTATGTTCGAAGGTCTCCTCCAAGTTCTTGCATTGCTGCTTGGATGCTTTCATTAATTGTTGAGAGGAGTTCAAAGTCTTCTTCTTGTTTCATCTTGATAAATGCATTAATATCTTCTTGTGTCCAGGCATAGGCTCGCCACATAATCTCAATGCGTCCCATATGAAGTGGTCCGCGTTGAAAGTCTTGTTGAAATGGAAGTGTTGGACTTGTGCGATAAAAGAATGTGAGAAGAAGGCAGTTGTAGTAGTGTTTGTGTTTTACTGGGATTTGGGTGCCAAGTACTTCTATTTCAATAGTTGCGCCTTCAAATGCTGATACCATATCTGGTGATTCAAGGCGTTTTTGGTCAAGTGTGAGGCGCTTGATGTGTTTTAGGTATGGTTTGACCCAGGTTAGGTAGAGTTGGATGCTGTCATAGTGTTGTCTAAGGTATTTTATAGTGTGTGATCGTCTGGTTTTGAGTTCTTTGTGTGTTGCCTCCTTCCATGCTATGTACTGGTAGAGTTTTCGTGAAACCACTTCTTTTAGTTTGCGGTTGAATTCTAGTTTTTCAATCATTGGCGTAATATCCTCTCGTGTACTGGGGTTAATAGAAAAGAAAAGGTCAGGGAGTGCAGTGAATTGGAGTTCGCGTGCCATGCCATAAACAGATCCTGCGTTTTTGGTGCCTCCTTCAACTAAGTCAACGTACATTCCTTTGAGTGCAATCTCTGCAGCATTGCGTAGTTTTTGATTATCTGATGTTGTGTCATTGTAATAAGTAAGCCTTTCGTCTATGATGCGGAGTTCTCGCACTATTTGGAAAAGGTCTTTGACAAGTTTTCCAATGGTTGCGAGGAATTGTGCTACTTTGTCTTGTTGAATCCCAAGGCGTTGGGCTGATACTCCAAACATGGCTGATTGTTCTGATGCAGCAAAGATGTCGCTGATTTTGTGGAGTTGGGAGTAGTTCATGTCTGAGAGTGTGTTGATGCTCCAAAAGTAGAAGCTCTCAAGAGGTTTGGAAAATGTTTCGTGGACAAGATGAAACCAGCTTACTGGAGTAGGGTATCCTGTTTTTACATATTGGTCAGATGTTTTGTCGATTTCATGATTGCTTGCATATTGGTCTGGATCTTCTTTAAGTGTTTTGACTTCCTTGAGTCGTTCGTATTGAGTAAGGCTGCCAAAGCGTTCCTCTCCTTTCTTGTTAAGGAATCCAGCGACTATTAGTCTTTTGCTTCCTGTAGGATCGTTTTCCAAGCTATCACCTCTGATTGGCTATATTTTGGCGTTTTAATATGTTGCTAAAGTGAGTCTGTAATTTGTTGTTTAACATTTGATCCAATCAATGTATGGAATTTCAATCCACTTTTACCATCCACCGCTTGAGCCACCACCGCCAGAACCTCCTCCTCCAAATCCGCCAAAACCCCCTCCAAAACCTCCACTACCAAGCCCACCTCCTCCAAATCCGCCAACACCACCAAATCTATGACGCCCAAGATTGCCAGAACCACTATCTGCAAATGCACTAATTAAAAAAACCAGGGTAAAAACAGCAAGCACACCGCCTATTATAAGAGAAAATGTCATGATTACAACAACAATAATCCATGGAATACTGCCATATCCATATTTTTTTATAGAACGTGTTTTCTTATATAAGCCAAAACAGATCATGGAAATAATCCAATGTATAACAAACAACTCAATAATATAATTGTAAATACTATTCTGTGAGGTTTGTGCAACCACTTCCTCATGCCCTTGCAATAAAGCTATAATCTTATCCACACCAGTTACAATACCTAGTTCAAATTTTGCCTGTCTAAAATATGGCAACATATATTCCCTAGCAATAAAACCTGACTTCGCATCAGTTATGACTCCCTCCAAACCATATCCTACCTCAATCCTCCACTTTTTCTCTAAAGGCGCAACAAGGATAAGCAAGCCATTATCTGTTCCACGTTTTCCAATACCCAATTTTTTAAACAATTCCACTGCATAGGTGTCTACATCCAAGCCATCAAGTGAGGAAACAGTAACAACAGCAATCTCAATAGTTGAATTCTTCTCAAAAGCAGCAAGTTTAGCCTCAAGTTGTGTCTGGGATGCATCATTAATAACATCAGCCAGATCAGTAACATAACCAGAAGAAGAAGGATATGCAAGTACAGATGCAGATATAGCAAGTACATATGCAGATATAATAAGCACAATAACAAGTAGTATAGGTCTCATAGGTCTTTTATCTATCACTCCTTAAAATAGGTTAGCGTGTATCATTGGCATAAACCTCAGTATATGCTCTGCGAGAAGGGTTTCTGCTAAACCATTTTCTTTGATCAAACATAACAAAACCATCGCTTTTTACAATTATTCCATTTCGTGAACCGCCACGAATCTTATTCTCTCGTGTAGCAAGACGATTCACACGCAGGTTATAATTAGAGCCAGGACCAAATTTCTCATGCGTCTGAACACTGCTAGGCTTAAACAAGATTGCTCCTGGTTTTAGTGGAAATGTTGGTGCAACACGTTGCGTAGTTTCCTTACCACAGGATAATAACATTGTACCACTTATATCACTAAGTTCACGTTTACAAAGACCATGATCAAGGTGCGCTGCTCTCACACCTCCAACAAGTATAATAATAGCAAGCACTGCCACTAATCCAAATATAGTTTGGTGATTCATGCTAAAAACACCCCTTCAGTTACAATTCCTTCTGCAGGTTTAGCTTGTGATTGAATCTGCAAAAAAACCTCTTCACTTGGTTTTAATTTTTCTTGTCTTGATTCTTGTATAGTAACCAACGCTTCTTTACGATCAGATTGATCCTGAATATCAACATCTTGGATTTTTTCTTTTGAATTAGTACAATGTAGCAGTCCTAACTCATCTGTTGAACATGATGACGCGCCTTCATCTAATAAGATCCTAAGAAACTCTGCATCATCAGCAGATGCACAACTGCAAGTACGTGCACAACAACGCCAACCAGAAGCGCAAGCATCATACACACTACACACTGATGTGCGCATACTTTGTGGAGCTAGATATACTGTAGCACCACTAGGACTCTGCATGATTGTAAAGATTGCAACAACTCCAATAACAGCAAGCATTGCAGTACCAAGATATGCAGGATCCATAACTATCACATATAAGTCTCCTATCTTTATTATTATAAACCTTTGGATTTGAAAGGCTGCTGTGAAACTCTTTTCATACACCATCACTTTTTAAAGAAATCTATAAAAAAGAGAAGAGAAAAAAAGAAAAGATTTAACCTAAACTCACTGGTCTGCCATAGGCTGGAAGTGATGCTTCACCTTCATCTCCATGATCAGTATACATTGCTCCTTTTGGAAACTGAGCTGAATTATATTCAACACCAGGGCATACTAATCTTCCATCCTCAGCATAGTAGCACGGTCTGCTTTCACGTGAGATTCTCTCAGATTTTGTGCTTAGTGGTCTGCCAAAGCTGCTTTGTGAACCGCAGTATGTTGCGCCGTTTCTTCCATCAGTGCATTCAATACCGCTATCACAATCACTTGCTTCTACAAAGCCACATGCTATATTATCTCCATAATTATCTGATTGACCAAATGAAGGAGTTCCTCCACCGCCACGTATCGAGACAGCCTGACCTGTGGTTCCTCCACTTGAAAATAACACAACCATGCCAACAATCGCAACGATTGAAACAATCGCAGATATTAGCAGGCCATAACCTTTCTCTTCTGCCATTACATATCACCTCTTAAGAGCGTAATGCTAATACTTATTGCCAGAACCATACTTTAAATACTTTTCGATTCGACGGGGGTGTGGAAATTAGTATACTCCAAATTTTCTGATTCTAAGTGAGTTCATCACTACAGAAACAGATGAGAGTGCCATGGCAAGGCCAGCAGCCTCAGCAGGAAGCAAAATACCCAATGGGTACAATGCTCCCATAGCTACTGGAAGTGCAATAAGGTTATACCCAAATGCCCAGTAGAGATTCTGATAAATCTTCTTTAGAGTGAACTGCGAAAGTTCAATTGCAGTGACTACATCAGCAACATTATTCTTAATTAGAACAATATCACCAGCCTCTCTAGCAATATCAGTACCACCACCAACAGCAATGCCAACATTAGCCTGAACAAGAGCAGGAGCATCATTAATGCCATCTCCTACCATGGCAACATGCTTTCCCTTAGCCTGCAGTTCTTTGATTTTCTCTAACTTTTGAACAGGAAGCACTTGTGCAATCACATTATCAATACCAGCTGCTGTTGCAATTCCGTGAGCAACACGCTCATTATCACCAGTAAGCATAATAATCTCAAGACCAATCTTTTTTAATTGTAACACAGCAGACACTGCGTCATCTTTAAGTACATCAGCAACTCCAAGAAGTCCTATTAATTTCTTTTCTACAGCAACAGCCATAACTGTCTTGCCTTTTGACTCTAATAATTCCATCCTATTTTTAGCATCATTAAGTGGTATGTGATTGATACTCATCAAACGCAGGTTACCAACCAAAATATGCTTACCTCTCCATGATGCCTCAACACCCATTCCTTCGTGCGATCTAAAAAAGCTAGCATCTGCAAGTACAATGTTTTCCTTTTTTGCTTGTTCAACAATTGAGCTTGCAAGTGGGTGTTCAGAGCCTTGTTCAGCAATTGCTGCAAACTTGAGAATATCCTTATGTTGACCACCAAGCTCCACAACATCAGTTACCTTGGGTTTGCCTATAGTGAGTGTGCCTGTCTTATCTAAGACAACAGTAGTAATCTTGCCAATCTTTTCTAATGCATCACCACTCTTAATTAGGATTCCATGCTGTGCTCCAACACCTGTGCCTACCATTACTGCAGTTGGTGTGGCAAGACCAAGTGCGCATGGGCATGCAATCACTAAGGTTGTAATAGCTAATGTAAATGCAAAAACAAAACCGTTTGCAGACAAATAATACCAGCCAAGAAATGTTAGGATTGAGAGTGCAATTACTACAGGCACAAAGTAGGATGAGACAGTGTCAGCTATACGCTGTACAGATGGTTTAGATTCCATTGCCTCAGAAACCATTGTAACAATCTGGGAAAGCATTGTATCTTTTCCAATCTTGGTTGTCTTAAACGCAAAAGACCCTGTCTTATTCATAGTCGATCCAATTACTAGATCTCCAGTTTTTTTCTCAACAGGTATACTCTCACCAGTGATCATAGATTCATCAATTGATGATGAGCCCTTTGTAATAACTCCGTCCACAGGAATCTGTTCCCCTGGTTTTACAATCACCAAATCACCAACAATAATCTGATCAAGTGGAATTCTAATCTGTTTGCCGCCTCGATACACCAATGCATCTTTTGGCGCAAGCAAAAGCAGTTTCTCCAATGCTTGCTTTGTCTTGCCTTTTGCACGAGCCTCAAGCACCCTTCCTAGAATAATGAAGCATACTAAAGCAGTTGCAGTTTCATAAAACACAGGACCATCTATTAGATAAAAGGTTGACAAGAGGGAGTAGGTATAGGCTGCACCAACTCCCAATGCAATTAATGTATCCATATTTGCAGAGAATGATTTGAGTCCTTTGTATGCATTCACAAACATAAATGATCCACCCCAAAAAATCACAGGGGTTGAGAGAATCAAGAACAGATAATTTTTTGGCATTGACAATTGGTATACTATAGGAGTCATTGTCCACAAGATAATTGGAATCGTCAGAATTATGGAGATCCAAAGCTTTCTTGAAAGTTTCGTATCTTCTTTATGATGTTCATGCTTATCCTGATCATGATGGCTAGTCCCTGCATCAAACACTCTAGCATCATAACCAACCTTTTTCACTGTACTAATGAACTCATCAATACCAATATGTAAAGGATCGTAGGTAACTGTTGCTGTTTCTGTACCAAAATTAACAACAGCTTTTTCAACACCAGTCCTAGATCTCAGAGCCTTTTCAATCTTACCAGCACAACTTGCACAATGCATTCCTATAATAGTCAAGGAAACCTTTTTCATAATCCAACTCCAAATGGTTTTAGTATAAATGGTTTTACTATATATACATTTACTATATATACATTATGACTTTATACATTATGACTTTTGTTGCATCACCCTGCTAAATCTCTTAACATCCATAGCAAGCACAACACCAAACACAACACTTGTCATTATGAGTTGAACAAATTGGTTAGTTGGCAAAAGATATGATAACAAAGATAACACTGCAACTCCCAGGGTCCAATGCAGCACAACCCAGGAACCAGCCATCTTTAAACACAGGCATTCATGATGCATAATAAAGTACAGCATTCTAGAGTGCTGCAGCCATATATACAGCACTGCTACAATTGTAATGCCAACCACACCCCAGCCTAGCACAAACCAATCCTGCAGATAGGAGCCTGCTAGATCCCACAAAAGATAAAGTAATATGAATATTCCTAATATATATGCATGCATCCACAAAAATTGCCCATACACTTTTTTATACCACCACTTATTCTTTATTTCATAGGACAACGCAACATATGACATAGTTGAGAGTACAAACCACTGCGGAACTATATGCACAAGTACTACAAACATCATTATCCAGATTCTAGTAATAACATCCACAGGTGCTACTTGACTAAACAAACTATTCCACACAATGCCTGATAACCAACCAATCAATCCCATAATCAAGATTAGTAATGTATGGAGAAGAACTAGAACACAGAACTTGCGATCAAAAAATACGCACTTCATGAAAACACCTCTACAACAAACAAGCGAGTAAGAGCAAGGTATGGAAATAACAGCCCAAAACCAACAACAACAGCAAGCTGATGTGAAACCAATAGTAGCAGTCGTGTAACAATCTCAATAAGGACAAATCCGCTTAGAATTATTATAGCAACACGCCACACATGCAACATCCTCAGATGCTGCAATGCAGATTTAAGTGCTAGAGACCATGGCTGCCATCTCACAAATACTGAGGCTATCACTGCAACCATAAGAAGCAAGATACCATACAGCCAATAGAGCAGAGTCCAAAGCCTGGCATCAGCCATGCTTAGCACAAGAAAATCACGATAAAAACCAATCCCATCAAAGAAGATGTATGGCAAAAGCAATACTAGGTTGATTAGAAAAAAACGTTTAAGATAATTAGTTACACTAATTTTTTGCACTGCCCAATGCCAACCTAAGCCTGTAAAAAAAGAAAATAGGATGTACACCACAAGAAAATATGTCAGTTGTAAACCTGCAGCAGTCAACAGCACACCCTGCTGCTCAGCATTTAAAGCAAAACCAAGGGTTTCACGTTGTGAACCTCGCGCAATTGATGCACCAGCAGACATTAATAATACCTCAATACGTTGTGTCAAAGCACCGCCAATAAAACCAAGACTAAACAAGAACGCAGCATCACACAACATTGGTCTCCACAATGATATTGGATCATTAACAAGTCTCTGTTTGACTCTACCAAACGCGTCTATCATTGCTCTTTGCACAATTATTCCTCCACTGCTTTGAGAGCAGCATCAATGATGTTACGTAACATCACTTCTTCTTGCACACCCTCAAAACGCCTTCCATTAATAATATATGTAGGAGTTCCTTTTATGCCATGACCAAGAGCACCTATCACAGCATCCTCGACATTCTGTGCAGCAGCATCTGAACCAAGGCATACAGAAAACTCATGTGTATCTAACCCAAGTTGTTTAGCATATGTAACAAGATCAGGTTGTTGTAATCTATTCTGGTGCTCAAAAAGTAGATCACTATACTCCCAAAATTGGTTCTGTATATCAGCACAGTATGCAGCAAGTGCAGCAGCTCGTGCATTCAGATGCCTATTTGAAGGAAATTGCCAATACACAAGATTAATTTGATCACCATATGATCTACGAATTGATTGTATCATTGGCCAATCTGTCTTTGTGTTTGGACATTCATAATCACCAAAAACAACTACATGAACCAAGGCATCTGGATTATTTCCTTTATTCACACGTGCAAGTGAAGGATCAAGAATTGCTGCAGCATTTGCAAATGCAGGAACCTTAACTAAGGAATCAATAAACACAGCAGCAACAGCAAGCAGTGCAATAATACCTGTTACTAGCCACACAAAGATAGGGATTGAATCTCTTATGCTCTTTAGATGTAGCTTCATGCGCAATCACCTGTTGCTTGGCAGATAATACTCCTTAAGTCAGCATCCTCAAGATATCCTGGATGTCTTACCTCTTTTATTGAGTCATTAAATACAAAAAATGGAACAGCAACAACACCGTATTTTTTTACTTCTTCATTGCAATACCTGTTATCATAATATGAGATAACAAACGAATTGCCTTTTTGTTCTTCAAGTTTTTTGAGTTTTGGTTCTAGGATAATGCACCAGATGCAATACGGATTTCCAAAGTATTTTATAGAAAGGTTTGCTTGGGAATTTCCAGCAACCTTATATGGGCATTTCCTCCTATCAACATCATCAGAACCAAGTAGAAAATATACCAATAACAATAAGGCAACCCACATTATCAAGGCACCTACCATCTGCTTTTGTTGTTTACGCATCATGACGCTTGGGTAGACACGTTTACCATTTGGCCACTTGTCATGTTTTTATAGCCAACACCGCCAAGAGCTGCCATATTACGGAACACGTACGAACCATCTTGCTCATGCGTGCCTACTTGATCCCAGACTGTTGTAAAAAGCTTATACTCTTGTGCATCCTTACTAATAACAACTGTTGGCACAGCTTCAATAGAATACTCAGAAACAAGTGCTTTACCCTCATTAGAACCTACATCCACAAACTGTTCAGCAAAAGGAACAACACCAACCTGTGCAAGCACTGACTTATGCAATGTCACATTATAACATCTTTTACATGAGGAATCACTTAGATATGTTAACTTAATTCTTCCTATAATATGCTTTGTTTTTGCATCAATATATGGTGGCGGAATATTACGTACCACATATGAACCATCTTGCTCAACAGTACCAATATCTGACCAAGCCTTAGCCAGCACTTCATATACACGTGTATCAGAACTCAAAATCATGGTTGGCAGTTTAGTAATGTTGTAGAGTTGCATCACTAAACTAGCTGAGCTACTTTGTACTCTAACATTACGCACGGCAGCAATGCTCTTTATCTGATCCAGGACACTGCTTATATTAAAACAATCAGGGCATGAAACACTTGATGACAATATAGTAATATCAATGTGACCAACTTGTTTGTGAGTTGCAACATCAATATATACTGGTCGAACAGCCAAAAGTACCAATGCATCATCAACACGTCTAAACCCAGCAAGACTAAAACTATTAGAAATGCTATCCTTGCTTAGAAGTAAAACAGAAGGTAGGGTTGTAACATTATATTTTAGTATTAATGTATTGCCATCCTCAGTATTATACTCAAGAACCCTATACCCTGTGACATTTATATTCATCACACGAATCTGATCAATAACTTGAGTCACATTAAAACAATCTAAACAAGTATTATCTTCAATTGTTACAACCTCAAATGCAGGGAGAATAGGTGATAGAAGATCTTGCTTTAAACCTTCTGTAACACTCTGATTCAATTCATAGGCAAGAAATAGATTTAGCAGCACAATAAATGTAAGCAACAACAGCAAGGTATTTATCAGAAGTCTCTTATCAAGACTCTTTGACTTTTCCATCAGCAGCATTCCCCCTTCTTTTGTTCTTAAGATAAAAATCGTTTTATGTTCCTATTAAGAGATAAGGAACATGAAACGATTTAATAAACTAATATTAACAGCCTCCGACCATATCAGGTAGGTTGTTGATATTTGCTGGCAGTTGCGGCGCAGCAGATGGAGCAGGACTGTTTGCCACTGCTTGGCCTGTTGACGTGGTTTTAACTGTTGCACCACCTGCAAACGAATTCTTAAGTCCGCTTAGTTGGAATGCCTGAACCAATGAAATAAGTACAAGCACGCCTAATACAACTGCAACCAATGTATTTTTGTTCATATTGACACCTCGCTTAGCATCCGCCGACCATGCCGGGGAGCTGTGATAATGTAGATGCATCTGTAGATCCTAAAGAGCCTTCAGAAAGGATGCGTTTAATCATTGGACCAGGATACCACAACGTCTTCCAGCGAGTAGCCTCGCCTAAGAGTTGTTCATCAGTATAGTCTGGATTATTTTTGATAAAGTATTTGAAAAGTCCACGCCATGCTGCTGCGTGCTGACATCCGCAATTTGATATGTGAGTAACCTGGTTTGGGCTACCACAGCAGAAATCACAACTAAACCCATATGAAAGCTTTTGATATCGTGCCTGTTGCTCTGGAGTGTCGAGTTTCTCTCTCTGGTCATACTGTGCTAGTTTAGTCAAACTTCCTAAGGGGTCATCAAATGAAATACCTAATGCAGCGCCATATTCAGGTGTTCCTGTAGGAACATATCTATTAAGAGCATCCTGAACAGCATCGCCTGAACCTGCTGGATTCGCTGTTGTTGAAATGGTTGGCAACTCACGAATAGAGGTTGTTCTGCCATCAGCATTAAACACAGGACCAAGGGTTGTGCCTTTGCTTCCTTTAGGAAGAGCAAGATTTGTGTTGCCAGAAACTGAGAATGTTTGTGCATCTGACTGTGCTAGTGTCAAGATCTGATACTGATTATACACAATAACCACTGCAACCAAGGCAATAAGAATAAGGGTTGGAACATTAAAAGAGTAATCTACATCTGTTTGTGACTTTTGTTTTTTTGTTGACATCATTCTCACCTTTGTTGTGGCATTTGACTTCCTATTTAAAGCTTGTTTAAGGCTTTTATGTTACAATTGGTGTAATGCTTTAGTATTTATATCTTTTGAATGCACTCATTCCACCGGTGAGGACACCGGTTCCATTCGGGAATAAAAAATCCCAACCTGGGCAGAGCCCAGTGGTATTTTTTAATCTCAAATAGGTAAATATATCCGATGCAGAGCATCGGGGTATGAACCCATTTGAGAAGTCAAAAGTTCGCTTGTGAGCACCACGAGTCCAGCAGGACGAGCACGCCACCGGTGTTGAGCGACAGCAGCGCGATCACCTGGTGTGTGCGAACTTTTGACAAAGAAAAAATCAGACTGACGCAGTGAGATTCAATCTCAGAAAGTTTTAAATAGAACACGTATATACAGTTATTACAAATGCTACTCTACAGCAGACACGCAAGAGAGCAGATGACTACACGAGGCATCTCTGAATCAGAAGTGGAATCAGCAATCACTGCTGGATCCAAGGAGTTTCAAGAGCCAGACAAACTCCTTTTCAACTACCGATACTTTTGTGTAGTAACCAAAAAGATCAGCAATGATTATTACATCATTACAGTCAAACCAAGGTGATCTAAAATGAAATGCCCTATCTGCAATCAAGGAACACTTAAAAAAACAACTACTAAAGAAGAAATGTTCGGAGTACAACTAGGAGAATTTCCTGCCCATGTCTGCAGTTCATGTAACGAATCATTCACTGATCAGGAAACGACACGTAAGATCGAGGACGCTGCCAAGGCAAAAGGTATCTGGGGTTTGGGAAAGAAAACTATCATCGCACGCACAGGGAACTCACTTGCTGTAAGGATACCAACAAAAATCATTCATTATTTACACATTAAGGAAGGATCCGATGTATTTGTCCATCCTGATAAGGATAAGATCGTTATTGAGTGTAAATAACCTCACAGAGGGATGTGGGACATTAAAGTGTTAGTTCAGCCAGTACAAGTTGTGCCATATTGACGTTAAAGAATTAGCCGTGTCAATTCTGTCTGGTCTTTTCTGTCCCACACCCCTCACAGAGACACCTTTTTAAACAAAAACATCTTACATTGTTTATGGCACAAGGATACCTTGATCAGTATGTTCTTCTTGCACTTGAATCACAGGCATATCAACCTACTATTAAACATTTAGCGCATATCTGCGATCGTATGAGCCGTATGGATCTTGCACTTGCCTGTTGGAAAAAGGTTATTGAACACGAAGAGCCACAGCCAGAATATTATATCAAACGCGCCCATGCTGAATATCTTAATAATACCTCACAACAAGCAAGAGAAACACTAGAACTAGCCATATCACTCTTTCCAGAATCAATAACTGCACACACAGGTTATGCCTATCTCTACCAGTTTTTTGAAGACCTTGACCCATCTACCAGACAATATCACTCACAAAGAGCAAGAACTGCAGCATGCAGACTAGCGCTTGAAGGACGATGCCAAACTGACAAAGAATTTGAATCAGGAGCATTAGCAATCTACACGCACCAAAGATCAGCATTACCACAATTCCTTACACAATGGATAAAAAAACATCCAAAATCCCCACGATACTGGAACACAAAGGGGATCATCTTCCAACTTCAAGGAATGATGAAACAGGCACGAGAATGTTATACAAAAGCTGCAAACCTTGACCAAACAGAACCACATTATCCAGAAAATGTGCTTCAAACAATTGTGGACAAGAAAGGGTTATTACAAAAAAGATATTGGACTACACGATTTAAGCAAGCCTTAAAAGAGCAGTACACACTTTCTAAGCTTCTAGAGAAATATGTGGTCTAATTATGTTAATATGTCTCTACTAAAAGTCCAGGAACTCGTTCAAAATGCTTGTGTTCTGCAATCTCAGTTTTCAGACAATTTCTTTATTTTCTCCTCTTAAACATACCTACCAAAGAATACAAGAAAAATATGCTCGCTGCCAAAAAAACAGTCACAGCAGCCCAATACCATGAAGTATTACCTGCAAGTAAGGCATCATTAAACATGTACCAGTACATGCTCAGTGTTCCTCCTGTAAGCGTATTAAAAAGATAGGTCCCACGATATAACACAAATAGTACACCAAAGAAGATAAGCAAGGCTCCACTGATGAGATTATGAGAATGAATCTGAAATTTTTTCCCAAAAATGTCAAACATATATGCTTTTCCACGCATCCACGATCTTGATCCAAGGTTTAACTTATCATAATATACAGAAAATACAAATAGTGGAAATGCAATTCCTAATCCATAAAATGTAAAGAGAAGACCGCTCCATATATAGTTGTTAAGAACCATGGCAATGGCAAGAATGCCTGTGTAGATTGGGCCAAGACATGGTGTGAAACCAATGCCAAAGACTGCTCCGAATCCTACAATCTTCCAGAGTGAATCAGCCTGAATTCGTTGCTGTGATGAAAAACCAAAACCTTTGCCTAGGATCACCAACACACCCATTATGATTAGCACTATTCCTGCATACAAGACAATATGTGAACGATACGTATCAAGTAACAGACGACCAATATAAGCGGCAACAAGTCCAATACTTACCATCATGCTAATCATCCCAGTAGAAAAAGCCAGGGTTGCTTTGACTAGATCACGACGCTGTTTAAAGGTATATGCAAAGAAAGCAGGCACAATTGGCAAGATACACGGGCTAACAAAGCTGATAATGCCAGCAAGAAAAGCCACAAAAAAGGTAATTGTTTGCAAAAAGCGTTGTGAACTCTGTTCATTCTGAACTTGTAGATTCTTAAGAGATGATGGTAACTCAAGTGCTGCCACAGCAGAAATTACTAACAAGAAACTCATTAGAAGAGCTACTGATTTCATACTAAACTAAAAAGTCAACACCTATAAAAGCATTACGTTTAGTGTAAAGCAATAAAATACAAAAACAATTAAAAGCACAACACCATATCCAAGAAGTATGGGCGAATTATACCAAATCCAAAAACGAGTGCTTCTTAATTTTCACCAATACCAACGGCTTGAAAAGCTACTGCATAATTCTTACAACCACACAGAATCATACTACATGCTCACCTATCGATTCGGATCATTTACCAAAAACACAGGTGACCTAAGACTGCGCTGGAGCGGCGAATCTCTTAATATGTGGGACACGTGTCACTATCTTAATAATGAGCGCAATAACGGAGATATTACTAGCCACACACGACCACGGCAAGCCTATGCACTACCAACTGAAGATGCATCAAGGCTAGCAATGATTCTTCGCAATGAATTAGGAGTACCTACAGATCCCTGGTGGGTGAAGTACGTCCAAAAATTCAAACTAAAACAAGACATTACTGCCTCACTTCAAGACATGTGGGGAGCACAAATTGCATTTCGATACATCCTCGAAACATACATCCTTACTAAACAACCAACACAGGAACACCACAATGCTATCCAGTACACACTTAACAAATTTCAACTTAAAGAAACTCCGCAAGAAATCTATAGCAAAAGCACGGCGCATTTTGTTGCACACAACACTACAACAACAGTTCAGCAAGAACCAATACCTACAAGTATACGCAATCGACCATTACTAGATGATCATTGCATGGAATCATTAGTTACAGCAGGTGTTATTCCTGTATCTTATCTTGAGTGTATTTGAGTGTATATTAATCTCTTATATCAAATCACTTTAATTATAGGATATTTTTCCAAGGTTAAAGTGATTTGATTATTAGGAAATAACCTTACTTCCGTTTTTTGAATATCCTAAAATTAAGGTTATTTCCTATAGTTAATCTCTTGGCAATAAAATATTTAAGTTTGTCATTGGCAGACTTAAGTATTTTTTCACAGCAACTCTTACAACAGCCGTAACTTATTTATATACCAGCAGGTATACATATGCATGAAAAATGTTGCGCGAACAGTTGTTAGAACAAATATGTGTGATATTCTCTCGCCACTTGAACGTGATGTGATTACTGTTCTTTGGCCAAACAAGTCCATGCGAGTTCGCGAGATACATGCCAAACTCAAACGAAAGGTGGCAGTGTCATCAGTAGCAGTCATCTTAGATAGGCTGCATGAAAAAGGCGTTGTTGATCGAACAATGGAAACTGCTAGGGGAGGTATACGATATCTCTACTTTCCAATCAAAGACAAAAAACAATTCGAAAAATCCATTCTTGAACAGGCAGTCAACAAACTTATCGACAGCTTTGGTTCAACAGCAGTAAGCTACTTTCATGAGAGGTTTCGCAAATGAGCTGTGGCGCATGCATTTCAGGATTTTTCTTTGATTCATTTCGCATGTGGCTAAGTATTGGAAGCTTGTCTTTATCAATTCTAGCACTTGGATTTCTTACATCTAAAAACACCAAAACAAAACTTACTGCGCTCTACATCCACACATTTTTTTTGCTTTTCCCAATCATATTGTACCTCACTTATAGTGGATGCACAGCCATGCTAGGAAGCTGTGAAACTATTAAACAAACTATCACTCTTGCAGGTATCACATCGGTTTTTGCGCTTCTTAGCAGTGCAATTCTTGCTCCATTTCTCTTTATCAAGCGTATCATCAACACATCAAAAACTATTGGATCGCATCCAATCACTGTTTTTATTGCACGTGTTGCAGAACAGTATGATATCATTCCACCAACATTTCATATTATCAATACTGCAATACCTATTGCATTCTCATTCTCACTTATCAAATCGCGCATCTTTATCTCAGTAGGTCTTGCTGATATTCTGACATACAAGGAACTTGAGGCTGTTTTACTTCACGAATTTGCGCACATCAAACAACAATCAAGCCTTATTGCACTCTCACGACACATCGCATATATTACCCCAATTGCTTGGTTCACTATAAAGAATGAACTTAACAACGACGAGCAAAATGCTGACAAGTTTGCAATGTTATATCAGAAAACATCAAGGCACATCAGGTTAGCAAAAGCAAAGATTGACGCATTCATGATTAAACGCAGATTACTATGAACATCAAGAAACTTGCAGAAAAATTTGCACTAGAAAATGCAGTGCATTATAATGGCAAGGCCAATCTTGGCAGCATCATTGCAAAAATACTTGGAGAATGTCCTGAACTAAAATCAACAATCAAAGAGGTAACAAAAGATGTCAGTATAGTGGTAGCACAAGTTAACAAGCTCACACAAGAGATGCAACTCCATAAACTTAAGGAGATTGCTCCAGAACTTTTGTGCAAAAAAGAAGGGCAAAAAAAGGATGCACTCAAACCTTTACCAAATGTAAAAGATACTGTAGTCATGCGATTTGCGCCATCACCATCAGGACCACTTCATATTGGACATGCCTTTGGACTTGTGCCAAATGCTGAGTACGCTAAGATCTACCATGGTGTCTGCATCCTGCGCATCGAGGACACAAATCCAGAAAATGTTGAACTCGATGCTTACAATATGATAGAAGAAGATGCACAATGGCTAACAGGTAATGGCATCCAGAAAATAATTGTTCAGTCTGATCGTATGGAATCCTACTACCATGTTGCACTTGTGCTTATTGAAGAAGGGCACGCGTATGTTTGCACATGTCCAGCAGATGAATTCAAAAAACTTACTGAAGATGGTACGCCATGTCTGTGTCGAGGCAAGAGTAGCAAACAAAATCTTATTGGTTGGCACAAGATGCACACTGGAGAATATGTAGAAGGATCAGCAGTCATTCGGCTCAAAACAGATATTGCGCATAAGAATCCTGCAATGCGAGATTTTGCTATTCTTAGAATCAATGAGAGCGAACACCCGCGGCAAGCTAAGAAGTATCGTGTCTGGCCACTTATGAATTTCTCTGTCGCAGTAGATGATTATGAGATGGGTCTGACTCATGTGTTACGAGGCAAAGATCACTTTGATAATACCAAACGACAAAAATACATTTTTGATTATATGAAGTGGGCACCGCCAGAGTATGTTCATTATGGTAGGGTCAATTTTGCAGGGCTGCATCTTTCTACTACGCAAACAAAGGCTGCAATTAAGGAGGGAAGGTATGAAGGTTGGAGTGATGTTCGAATTCCATTTCTTGGAGCACTACGCAGAAGAGGGTATCAAGCAGAGGCGATCAGACGATTTGTTATAGGTATGGGAATCTCGCTCACAGACAAAACCGTTGATGCTCATGAACTCTTTAAGGCGCTTAATTACCACAACAAACAATTAGTTGAGCCACTTGCAGATAGGTACTTCTTTGTTGAAAACCCAATTGAGATAGAAATAGTCCAAGCACCTCCTATAACCTCTGAGTTTGATCTCCACCCAACGCTGCGTAAAGGAGGAAGGCAACTTAATGCAACAGGCCGATTCCTACTACAAAAACAAGACCTAGAGCCACTTTCTCACGGACAGATCTACCGACTTATGGAATGTATCAACTTTATTGCTGAATCTTATGGCTACCGATTCCATTCTAAGGATGTTGAGACCTATCGTAAGATTGGGGGACGCATCATGCATTGGCTACCTGTATCAGATGAAAATCT
>CAZQZJ010000016.1:0-8650 GCA_964597775.1 uncultured Methanosarcinales archaeon | reverse complement strand
CATCTGCACATCTCCTTGCTATACTCCTACTATCAAAGAAACTCATCAGTTCTGGATTTATAGTTAACCACCGCTACTTTGGTTCTGAGAAAATGGCAACAGACCGTTTCTCATTTGATTTTCCAAAAAAAGAGAAGATTATTCCACTTATGATTAAACAAGAAGCATTTCGTGACAAGTTATGCTATGGCAAACATAAAGACAGTCACGTTGTTAAGGAAGCTATTAAAAATCTGTATGCACTCAAAGAGATTATCGAAGAAGAGACTGGTGAGATATGATAAATCAAAAAGATGTAATAAGTATGATCTATGACTATCTCTCTCTACTCTTCTCAAATGTAAAACCATCACTGATTCGCACAGTAATCCTTTTTGGATCTGTTGCGCGCAATGAATTTGACAAACAAAGCGACATTGATCTTTTTATTGATACACTATTCCCAATTGAGACTTCAGTTGAACAAAGTCTTAGAATATTTGAAGGCCTACAAAAACACAGATGGAATATTAAAGGTATAAACCTTCCACTAAAGATCTTATCTGGAAATCTAGAATCACAGCAATGGTCTGAACTAAGAGCTGAAATCCAAGACCATGGAGTAGTCCTCTACGGCACCTATACAAAGAACGCAGTAAAAGATTACTGCCTTATCAATTATGAATCAACAAAACTAAAACAATCGCAACGAATGAAACTTGCACGAACACTCTATGGTTACACCATCAGAAAAGAAGGTAAGATGTACATACAACAAGGATTAATACAAAAGGAGCACGGACTGCGTATTGGCACCAATGTATTTATCACGCCTGTTATATCAAAAAAAAGAGTTGAATCAGTACTTAAACTATACAAGATCCGCTATCAGATAAGAAAAATTGGATTCTGATTTAGAAAGCCTTAAATCTAGGTGTGAGAAGATACTTTGTATGCTTATTGTGAAAGCTAAAATTAGGGATGTTGCAGGAGAACTCTCTGTAGCATCTGATTTTGCAGATGCACTCAACCAAAAAGTTGAGCAACTTGTCCAAGATGCCTGCAAACGTGCAGCAGCAAATAGCAGAAGAACTGTCATGGCAAAGGATCTCTAATAGTACTTTTTTAAAAGGAGCGCTTCTCTTTTTTCATGTCTCCAACTGCTTAATCCTTGCCTTTATCAGCTCTATTTTTTTGGCAAACAGATTAAGCTTTGATTTCGCCACTTTTTTTGATGCGATCAGATTCTCATGCATTAATTCCAATGAGGTAAGATCACTGCGCAATTTCTTAATCATGCTATAACGCGAAATCTTTTTAGCATACCTGCGTTCTAATTCCGCAACTGCATGTTCACGCCGTTTATGTAGTTCTTGGAATTCAGTAATACGTTTCTCAAGCATACGAACACGCTGTGCCATATCACGACTAATCTCATCTTGGCTCTTTTGTACAGACATAATTGACTTCTCTTGAACAACCACTTCAGAAATACGATGCTCAAGCATTGCAAGTTCGCGTCTTAACTTATCATCTAGGTTCATCTCCTTAATCTTCTCAAGCTGCTCTGAAAGTTTTTGATGTGCATTTAACTTGTGAGAATACTTTTGTGCAGCAACAACTGCATGCAAGAAAAATAGGTGAGCCTTATCCTTATCAAAATCGCGCATATTCTACCTCCTTTGGGGAGGAGGTGGAAATACAGGTGCTTGTCGTGCTTGCGCAGACTGGGGAGTAGGTACTGCTGATCCTGGGAATGGCAATGTTGTTTCAAAAGGTGAGGTAAACCTATCCTCTTTTTTTGTAGCAATAGCTTGATCAACAGCTGTTTTGACTTCCACCATAAAATCATGTAAACCTACAATGCCTGCAGCAATCTCAGAATTCTGCTCAAGAATCTTATCCATCTTCTCCATTAGTGGTCGAAGCTTCTCAGTAAATGATAATGAACCTTCTTCTACCTTAACCATAGTCAAAGCTTCTTCAAAGATATTAATGAGGCGATCCATCTTTGTTGAAACCTCACAAAGAGCTAATTGCAATGTCCGTTCAGTAGGTTTTTCCTTTAAGCGTGTTAACTGTTCCCTTAACTCATGAATCTCCTTATGGGGAAGAATCTCATACTCATCTGAAGAATCCTGTAGAATGCTTGGTTTTGTCTCCTGAGCCATCTCTATAACCCCAATTCTTACTTAAAACTCTTGCTCTAGTTATATTTAAACCCTCCGCTATTTTTTCAGGGAAGCTTTTTATTCTACACACAACATCCTTTCCAGATGTCAAATCTTGATGAGATCCTTATTGTTTCTGGAAGAGCAGGAGAAGATTTTGCAAAACGTGTGATTGAGAAGCTAAACAATAATGAAGATGTTAGAAAACAAGGAAGCATATGTTTAGGCAATACACCAATTACCAATTTTAACAGTGGAGAAATCAGCCTTATGATTCGTGAGAATGCACGCAGAAAAAGCGTGTATGTGATACAAGGTATTAGCCAAGGTGAAAGCCAGCTTAAGCACAACCTTCACGAGGATCTTTTTGAACTGCTTATTATTAATGATTCGTTGCGTAGAGCAGGGGTGAAAGAAATTATTAATGTTGTTCCATTTTTACCTTATATGCGTCAGGACAGAAAAACCCAGGGACGCGAACCTATTAGTGCAAAGGTTGTTATTGACTGTATTCTCAAATCCATCGAGCCTGTCCCAGCACGTATTATCACTGTTGATATGCATTTTAAGCAAGCTCAAGGATTAACAAACTATCCAATCGATGACATCAGCACTATGCCTTTGTTTCTGATGTACTGCCTATATCATCAAGAATTGTCATCGCAACAACTTGTTGCAGTAAGCCCTGATGCTGGTGGTGTTGCCCGTGCCAGAGAATTTTCAGGATACCTTGATATTCCACTAGCTATCCTTGATAAACAACGTCAAAAAGGACAACTTGCCAGAGTTCACAATCTTATTGGTGATGTCAAAGATCGCACTGCACTAATGATTGATGACATGATTGATACTGGCGGATCAATTATTGAGGGTGCTAATGTACTGCGCGAATATGGTGGTGCCAAACATCGAGTATATGCACTCTGTAGCCATGGGCTCTTTAGCAAAAGACTTCATCAAAACAATTTCACTGAATCCCTACTTTATGAGAATAATATAGAAGTCATCACAACTGATTCCATCCCTAGAAGCCAAGAATATCGGGATAAAGCACACCGATGGTTGCATACCATGACTCTTACAAAATACATTGCTGATATTATTCTGTGTAATCATCTAGGAAACTCAGTAAGTGAGACAATGACTAGACATTTAGAGCGTGCACGCAAAAAAGAATCAGATATCAACGACTACCTTCTGCCAGTCACACCACGTGAACTTGAATGAAAAAAATTACATCATTCCGCCCATGCCAGGAGGCATTCCACCCATACCAGGAGGCATGCCGCCACCTGAGGAATCTTTCCTGCCACCTGCAATCACGTCATCAATACGTAGGATCATTGTTGCAACCTCAGTAGCACTCTTGATTGCTTGTGTCTTTATCTTGAGTGGTTCAATCACATTTGCCTTCCATGCATCACGTACCTTACCAGTAAACACATCAATACCAGCCCACTTCTGACCTTTATCATGTGCAGATTTGAGCTCTGCAAGTTTATCAATTGGATCAAGACCTGCAGATTCAGCAAGAGTACGAGGAATCACTTCAACGGCATTTGCAAAACATACAACAGCAAGCTGTTCTTTGCCTTCCAAACTGTCAGCAAATCTGCGTAATTGACGTGAGAGTTCCATTTCAACAGCACCAGCACCAGCAACAACCTTGCCAGTCATCAAAGCAGAACGAATATCTCCAATTGCATCTGTCAATGTGCGTTTAATCTCAGCAACAACATGCTCTGTGCCACCGCGAACCAGAATCGTCACTGCTTTTGGATTCTTGCACTCCCTAACAGCAGTCATCTGTTCATCGCCAATCTTGAGTTCCTCAACAAGCCCTGCATTGCCTAAATCCTTAGGAGAAAGTTCCTTTAGCGATGTCACAATACTTGCGCCAGTAGCCTTAGCAAGTTTTTCAAGATCAGATTTTGCCAGACGACGCGCAGCATACACGCCATTTTTAGCAAGGAAGTACTGTGCAGTATCATCAATACCTTTTTGACAAAAGACAACATTTGCGCCTGAAGCAAGGATCTTATTGACTTTGTCCATAATCATCTTTTCCTCTTGGTCAATAAAGGCCTGAATCTGACGTGGATCAGTAATCTGAATCTTAGCTTCTGTCTCAGTATCCTTTACCTCAATTGCGCAATCAAAGAGTGCAATCTTTGCATTCTTGATACTATGAGGCATGCCTGGATGTACGCGCTCCTTATCTAGCACAATTCCTGAAACAAGTTCAGTATCCTCGATACCGCCACCAACCTTTTTCTCAAGTTTTACATTAGCTAAATCAACCTGCCAACTGCCATTATTATCCTCAACAATTGTGGTTACAGCAGATACAATAAGATCAGCAAGCATCTCCTTATGAGACTCTGCAGCCTTTCCAGTCATAGCAGTGCTTGCAATATTCTTAAGTAAAGTCTTATCCTTAATCGATACGTTCTCTGCAATCCTTCCAAGAATCTCCTGAGATTTTTGTTCAGCAAGAATAAAACCTCTTGCAATAATTGTTGGATGAACATTCTGTTCTAATAGGGTCTCTGCATTTTTGAGTAATTCTCCGGCAAGAATAACAGCAGTTGTTGTGCCATCACCAACCTCAGCTTCCTGGGTTTTTGCAATCTCGACAATCATCTTTCCTGTTGGGTGCTCGATATTCATCTCTTCAAGAATTGTCACACCATCATTAGTAATTGTAATATCACCAAGAGAATCAACAATCATCTTATCCATACCCTTTGGTCCTAAGGTTGTGCGCACTTGATCAGCAACCATCCTTGTTGCCTCTATGTTTAACTTCTGAGCATTTCTACCACTTGTCTTTGTTGTTCCTTCTGGTAGAATAAAAATAGGTTGTATATCCCGTGACATGTTCTCAAACCTCCCGATATTTAGCAATCTTAATACCTTATACCACGGTAACTTGGACGTATATAAAAAGATTACGCATCAACTTTGGAAACTAACAGGTTTTTTATAGTAGTGAAACCTCTCTAACGTCGATGGTTTCCTCCAAAGAACTGCGTGCAGCATCAGAAACAAATCATCAGAGCAGACCTGCACATTTACAGCAAGTTCATACATCAGTTTCCTTACATAACACGCAACA
Source organism: uncultured Methanosarcinales archaeon (assembly GCA_964597775.1). Taxonomy (GTDB): domain Archaea; phylum Nanobdellota; class Nanobdellia; order Woesearchaeales; family JAGWAF01; genus JACQSU01. Next base: position 3,382 of record CAZQZJ010000016.1, on the reverse strand, counting down.
GTTATGCAGCATGTGCAAAAACACTCAAACACCACTATGCTCCTCTGCACACTTTGTCATGCACGCTGATTCAAAACCAATTGCAAAAGGGCATGTGCTTCTAATTTCAAAAAGGCATGTGTCATCCTATTTTGAACTAACAGCGCAAGAAGCAGTAGACCTCTATGCTTTTACACAACAAGTCAAAGCATATATTGACAAGCTTTATCATCCTGATGGCTACAATATAGGTATTAATGATGGAGAATGGGCAGGACAATCTGTTCCCCATCTTCACATCCACGTTATTCCGCGCTACAAAGGAGACGCAGCCTCTCCAGCAGGAGGTGTACGCAACCTCCTTGTTCATAGGCTTTAGAATCTTATCATGAGATATCATATCCTTATCTTGATTTTGTTTTTGTGTAGTGCAGTTTATGCACAATCAACACCAGCTGTGACAAAATATTTGTTTTCTGGAACAGTATGGAATGCAACCATACCTACACCAGACCAATACCTTGGCAATATTGTACTCAGCACAATCCTCAAACAACCAATTAGTAATGAACTTCTTAATTTTATTCCACTTGCAGCAACCATCGGTGCAACCAACCAAATTATCATCCGAACATGCAGCGACTATATCGAACCACTGCTCACAGCCAGCTGCACCAGTTTTTTTACAAGCGACACTGGCTTTATCAATATGTATCATCAAGGATCAGCTACAATTCTTCTTATTGCAGCAAACTCAAGTCGAATGCTCAACAAAACTATAGGGGCATTCTTTAATCAAACACAAGATATCGACAGTCTGCCTATTACCGTCACAGATTCAGGATCTGCACACACAGTATCTATACATACCAATAGAAGCGATGCTGATAATGATTCTATTAGTGATGATTTAGATCCTGATGATGACAATGACAAGATTCCTGACTGGAATGAAATTTCAAACAATATAAGCAGTAACATAAGCAGTGGAGAAATAAAACAAATCTTGATTGTGGCAGAATCACCAACAAAACTAAATGTTGCACAACCAAAGATCCCAACACCAGCAGTGCCTCCAACAGGAACTATCTGTACCTCAAATTGGCAATGTTCAACATACAGTCCATGTCTTGTTAATAATACACATGCCAGGACATGTATTGATCTTAATTATTGTTTTAAACCAACAATACCTATGCCACAACTTACTGAAGCTTGTACATTTACCACGCTAACCAAAGAAACGTTTACAATATTAAATGATACGTTACCTCAAAGAGTCCCTGTAGTAACGATAACTCTTCCTACGCCTTTATCTACGCCTTTATCTTTAGAAAACAAACAAACAGATCAATATAAGCTAATTGATAGTATCAACACTCCACTCTCTAACCTAACTATAGATGTTAACCTAACACAAGAAACTATCCAGACACTGCGTCAACATCAATGGAACAGACGTGATTACTATACCTTTTTAGGAGCACTGCTTTTTATTGGCATAGCGTGGATGATTATGTACATGCTTTTCAGCTAAAAATGTGAACAAGCCTTGGCTTGAATAACATTTTTTAATGGATAGATTTAAGTAAATCTTTACTCAAAACGTGTTATGATCAGCATTGCCTGTCATGGACATCCAAACATAGTAGCAACACATCCCACTACACTTGAGATAACAGCTTCAGAAAATCTCACCACAAATGGTGACTGTATCATTGGGGTAGGAGCTTGCTTTGATCAAGCAGCACTAGGCGAATTCCTCGCAACAACGCCTCATATCAGTGTATCTATTGATCTTGATGGAGATGTCATGAGCTTTCGTGCAGATGCCAATCCTGATTTTACTGATAATAAAGAACTTGTGTTTCGCAGATCAGATTTTGTCTCTTCAAGAACTGTAGGCGTACATGCTAGCATGGCCTGTATTGACCTGCCAAGAGACTTTGTCCAAAAACTTAAAAACCCAAGCCAAATTATCTTTATTCACATTGAAGCAGCAACTTAGTAAAAACGATGTGTGGCAACTCACAGAGCACCTCAAAAAAGAGTTTCGAAGAACAGATTTGATTACTCCACGAGATAGAGTCGAACTTGTTGATGCCACAATCTATTTTGTAAATAATGAACCACGATACTTTAAACAAGGAGAACGTATTATTCCAACACTGCGATTCTTACTAAAAACATCTGATGTACTACGCAAGGTAGTTGTTGATATGGGAGCAATTCCTTTTATTACTAAAGGAGCAGATATCTTTAGACCAGGAATCAAAGATATAGACCCTCTTATTAGAGCAGGAGAACTAGTTGTTGTTGTAGACCAAACACATGGAAAACCACTCTGTGTTGGTGAAGCACTGCTTTGTGGAGAAGAGATAAAAGCCAAAGAAAAAGGTGTGTCAATTAAGAATATTCATTATGTTGGGGATCGAATTTGGGTGATGTGAATATATCAGTCAGTTTATAACATGTCCATCCGAAATTCGACACCGTGATTAGTAAACCCTAATCTTTTGTATAAATCATGGACTTTTGGACGAGAATGACGACTTGTTGCAATCAACTTGTAGCAACAACGCCTTTTTGCTTCTTTAATAAGCTCATTTACAAGAGACGTGCCTAGTCCATGACTTCGATATGTTTCATCAACAAACACATCTTCCATAAAACCAAAGGGTCTATCATGAAGGTCATTATGCATGACGTACAAAAACGCACGAGCAACCTCTTTTTTTGCATCCATTACAAAGAACTTTACACCAGTTGCTAAGATCTCATTCTTTTCTATTGTTGTGTTAATCATGTGTCACTCTCCAGGTTCACTTTTTCACTATTCGTATCTATAATATCTTCGTTCAAATCACTATCGCCATGTACAGGAGAAATTGTTGCATGCACTCTTCTCACCTTTGGCACATAATTAAGAATCTTCTCACCACCATTTATAACATATCCACAGCCCATGTAATCATTCTTGTGTTTGACAATAACAAAACCAGCAAGATGGGTTGGCTTTGAAATTTCATACCCTTTTATCCACAAATCAGCCTCTGTATCAGTGAGATCAAGCACGTTCTTTGTAGCATAAGGGCCAATAAGTTGAGAACCCTCAATAGAAAGCCGCAGATCACCATGTTTTTGCACCTCACCAAAGTAGATGCCAATATTGTTTATGCGCAGATCATCAATATATACGTTAATCAAATCACGATGACAAATATAGATATTATTTTTCACACTCTTCACAAATACATACTCAAGTGGGTCTTCAAAACCCCACTGACGCTCCAGTGCTTCCAGAATAGGTTTTATCTGCTTTCTATTAAGAAATGTCATGGTGCTACGTTGATAAGGTTTTGGCATTGGTATGATCAAATAGGTGGAGTATAAATAGATTCTT
>CAZQZJ010000015.1:19338-27876 GCA_964597775.1 uncultured Methanosarcinales archaeon | reverse complement strand
ACACCGAGTCCAGCAGGTTCATCAGTATAGCAGTCGACAATTACAGTTCCCATTTGATGCTAAGAAAGGTGTAAGGTTTTTAAAACAAACGTACTTGTTTAGCTCCATAGACGTGGCAAGAGCGCTGGCGTGGGAAGTCAAGATGCGAGCACTGTTTTAATGTAATGCGCAAATCCGACGAGGTTCCATGGAGGAGGATTTCTTAGCATAGTGATATGAAGTGCGAGCGACGTCCCATTTTTGCTCAAGCAAAAATAAGCCAGCGCTCCTGCCTTCTAAGAGGAGCTAAACAAGTACAAACAAACTATTAAAAAGAAGATTGTAATGTACAAGTACATGAGAAGTTGGCGCATGTGGGCTTGGGCATTGTATGATTTTGCAAATACTGCTTTCTCAGCGCTTTATGTTACTGTTTTTTTTCCTTTTTTTGTAACGCAGATTCTTGGTGGTACACCCTTGCATGTAGGGCTCACCTTTGGGCTTTCCATGCTTGTTGCTGGGCTTATTATGCCTGCGATTGGTGCATTGTCAGATGCAAGTAGAAAAAAGACGCCTTTTATTTTCACATTTACATTGGTATGTGTTATTTTTACTGGTATGACTGGCTATCTTCCATTATGGGCTGCAGTTATTGCTGGATTTGTTGCAAACGCAGCTTATCATACAAGTTTGTGTATTTATAATGCATTTCTTCCACAAATTGCATCAAGTTCAAATCAGGGAAGGGTTTCTGGATATGGTGTTGGTCTTGGTTATATTGGGACTATTGCCTCTATTGTAAGTGTTGCATTTATTGCTAAGCCTTATGGTCTTGAAACCCTGGATGGGGTTCAAGTGGTTTTTATCATAACTGCAGTTTTTTTCTTTGTTTTTTCACTTCCTCTTTTTATCACGTTTTGGTATGAGAAAAGTAAACAGATATTTGTGCTTAATATTAGGTCTACACTTAGGGAGGTGTGGACAACCCTGCAATCATTGCCTAAACAATCTGATATCTTTTATTTTTTGCTTGGTGGATTTTTTTATTCTAATGCAATAACTGCCGCTATTGTTTTTTTAGGGCTTTATGCGCGTTTTAGTGTTCGTGTAAGCATTGATTCGTTTTTGTTTGGTATTTATCCATTGCTTGCCATTGCAGCAGCAATTGGTGCATATTTGTCAGGACCACTTACTGATCGGTGTGGGGCAAAAAAGGTTTTAATCTGCTCTGGAGGGATCTGGATTCTTGCACTTCTTGGATTGATATATACCAGTGAAAGTATAGTGATGTTTACACTCTCATCATCTCTTGGTGGCGCTGCTATGGGTGCAGTCTGGACAGCGCGTAGGCCTTTGCTTGTAAAGCTTGCTCCAGGTCGTAAGATCGGTGAGTATTTTGGTTTTGAGCAGCTTTCTGATAAGTTTTCTGGGGTTCTTGGTCCTATTTTGTTTGGGGTTCTTACAAAGTATGATCCAAGTTATGTTACATCATTGTGGTCTATGATACTCTTTTTTGGTGCAGGTATTATTACATATGCAGCAATGAGACAGCGGCTATCATGATTCTTTCACTTCTTTATACATATCTTGCAGCAGGGATTGCTAATATGGCACCTGTTTTTCTCAAACATCTTTCATTTCTAGATATGCCTATTGACTGTGGTATTATAATTCATAAAAAGAGGCTCTTTGGTGACCACAAAACATGGAGGGGTTTTATTGGTGGGGTAATAGCAGGTACAATATTTTTTTTGGTTCAGGTTTATGCAGCTCAGTACGGAATACTGACATCGTTACTTCTAACTAAAGACTTGGGTTTTGGATTTCTTATTTCAGTTGGAGCGCTTAGTGGGGATTTGTTGGATGCGTGCATTAAACGTCGTCTTGGTATAATGGAAGGAAAAGCCTTTCCTCCTGTTGATAAGATTGATTACATTATTGGTGCAATAGTATTAGGGTCTGGTATTTATCTTCCATCATGGCAAGATGTTTTGTTATTGATGGTTATGTTATGTACATTGACAATTCTTGTTAAGTATATTGGATGGAAGATTGGGATTAATCAAGTATCATGGTAATAATACGCAAACTTCATTTAGAAGAGTTATATTGATTTGCGCTTTTTATCTCTTAAAAGGGTAAGCCTTTTTTTATACAAAAATTTATAAACAATAAGATAATTGTTCTTGATATGAATATGAAGTCATATTTGTTAGTAATTGGTATAGTGATTCTTCTCGTGGGCTGTGCTAGGTCTAATGCGCTTACTGGAGATGGTTCTGCTGATTTGGAACTTGTTGATGAAGAACAGGTAGAAGAAGCTGTTCAAGATGTTGTAGATAATGCGCAAGTAATTGAGGTTGCCAAGGTTCCTGTTCAGAAGCAAGAAGAGTTAGTGAATGTTACTGTGGCTCCTGTGTATGCTGAATTTCGTAATACTTGTTCAGAGGATATTAAAGGTGTAGTGCGTGCATTTGATGATGCTGGTAATAAAAAGGTGTATCGCAATACCTGCCTTGGTGGTATCTTAACTGATTATATGTGTGTAAACAGCACACTTGATTCACAGAATAGTCGTTGCCAAAAAGGTTGTACAACGACTAGATATGGTGCTATCTGTAAAGAGTAAATTTGGTTTTAGATTCTGTAGTAATTAAGGAGTTCTTGTTCCATAAAATGGAGTGTTGCAGGAATAATAATACAGTAGGGTGGTTTGCCAAAATCAATGTGTGTTATCTCTTTTGCTAATCCAACTTTGATAAACATATCAGGTCCTCCAATTCGTGCACAGACAATGCATGTAGTATTATCAGAGAATATGTTCTGGTTGTTTCTTGTTTCCATATGTCTTAGTTCCTCAAGTGCTTCTTGGATTGTCATAAAGTGTTCTGTGTAAGGGTCTAGGTCTAAAAGAAAAAGTGTGTGGAGTTGGTGTTTTTGATTCTGGGCTAAGGCATGATATGGTGTGTCAATATTGTGTTGTGTTGCATTAAATGGTATGCTTGCTACTTTTCCAAATTTGTAGAGTGAAAGTCCTGTTATGCCCACTGCTGTGAGGATTGATGCATTTGGGATATATTCTACATTTACGCCTGATTTGATTGCTCTTAGATAAAGATCTGTGTGAGTTGTAGCTCCAAAGACATCTCCAATAATAAGGAAAGCGATCTTTTTTTCCTTTGCTAAGTTAATGATTATATCTCCTTGGATTTCTATAGTTTCCCGTGTTGCGCATTTAATTGGTCTTTTATAGAATGTTTCTAGTTGTTCAAGTGGTGTGTGAAGAATTGATGTGTAGGAGTCAATGTAAACATGGTCTGCTTGTTGTACTATCTCAAGGCCTTTTAGTGTAATGTCTTTGTAGTCATGTAGTCCAATACCGATCATATAAAGTGTCATATAGTTGGTGAATGGCTGTTCTTTTTATGGTTGTGTGCTTTAATATTTATATTCTAAAAAAGGGATTCTAATGACGTATTATCAAGGGGGTGTTTAAAGGAGGGGGACGAAGTTCCCCTCTTTTTTATAAGAAAAGTTGGGGGTAGGGTTTCCCCTCCCCCCCGGTTCTGCCTTCATCAGATACATTGGGGGTGGTAAACAGATGAAGGCAAGAAAACACACCACAAAGACCAAAGGGGTGACAGTAATCTTGTTTTGAAAATTGAAGGATACTACGTATCCTTCAATTTTTATCTGATAATTTCGATACCTAGTTCCTCGCTTATTTCGTTGAATCCTTCTTTGTTAAGTTTGATCTTAAGAGACATTGATCCTCTGCTGGTATCTTTTCCAAGGATCCATGGGCTGTGCACGCCAGTGATGATAGTCATCACAGTGAGTTTGCCTTTCATTTCTTCTTGAACTCGTGCTCCCCAGATAACATTAGCATCTTCATCTAGGGATTCTGTGACTAGTTCTCCTACGCGTTGGATTTCATCAAGTGTCATATCAGGGCCTCCGCAGACATGGATTAGTGCTCCTGTTGCTCCTTCATAATTAATGTCAAGCAGTGGGTTAGAAAGTGCTCCTTTGCATGCTTCTTCTACTCTGTTGTGGGTGTCACTTGCTCCGACTCCAATGACTGCTACGCCGCCATTTTTCATGATGGCTTTTACATCTGCATAGTCTAGATTAACTAGTGATGGTACTGCAATGGTTTCAACAATTCCTTTGATCATGGTTGCTACAAGTTCGTTGGCTACTGCAAATGCTTGTTGGATTGGAAGGTTGCCTGCGATTTGTACAAGTCGGTTGTTGTCAATGACAATGACTGTGTCTGCGACTTCGCGAAGTGCTCGTAATCCTTGTTCTGCTTTGTCAACACGTGCGCGTTCAATGTTAAATGGCATAGTTACAGTTCCTATGACAATAGAACCTACATCTCGTGCAACTTGTGCAATGACATGTGCTGATCCAGTGCCTGTTCCTCCTCCCATTCCTGCGCATACAAATGTCATGTCTGCTTCTTTGAGTGCTATTTTGATCTCGTTAATGCTTTCTTGTGCAGCTTCTGCTCCTTTTTCTGGAAATCCTCCACAGCCAAGTCCTCTTGTGAGTCCTTTGCCTATAAGGAATTTTTTGTCTGCTTCAGATATTTTGAGGTGTTGTTGATCTGTGTTGCAGGCTATGATTTCTGCTCCTTTGATTCCTTTTCTAAAAAGCCAGCTTACCATATTGTTGCCAGCTCCTCCAGAACCAATAACTTTGATATTTGCTGATCCAACCTTAAGTTCATCAAAAGTTTGTTGTTGTTTTTTTTCCACTAAAAAATCCATGTCTATCCCCCCTTTGCAGGTGTTGCGGTCTTTGTATCCTCTTTTTTATAGAGTCTCGACTACCAAAATCTTTATATAGTAGCGTTACTCTTATTTCTCTTTAGAAGTGGTTGTGTACTCACTTGCGCCAACAAGTGTGTGTCACCGACGCCAATCGGTTTATGAATTTGATTCCCGGAACGTGTCCGCCAAGACCGTTTATGGAAATTCTTATTTTAATTCGTTTTACTAAAAAAGCTACTATTTAAATATATTGTCGAAGGAATATATAGATTTCAGTAAATAAGTGATAGTATCCTTACCTTTATCGACTATGTTAAGATTTTAAGAAATTTGACAACCGATCAGAGAAGGTTTTCAAATTTCTTTATTGCCACATTTTGGACATTGTTTATTAATAAGTTTAAAGAGTCGCGTGTTGCAGTGTTTGCAGTATCGAATTGTGGTGGTTGTGATAAGGTTATCCATATTATGTTTTGAGTTTTGTATATTCCTTTTCAATGAGTTTTTTTCCAGATGTTATTGCTTTGGCTAGGTGGAAAGAGTAGTGTCCAAGCACCCATTTCATATCTTTGATTCGATTGCCAAATCCTTCGAGGAAGACGATAATGTCGAGTTTGTATTTTGCAGGTTCTAATGGTTTTTCATCAGCATAACCTATAGGAAGTACAGCGTGTATATGATATGTTGGAGGAATGCTAAGAAGGTTTGCTAGCATTCCTTCTTCAAATGCTGAAACCCAACATGTGGATAATCCATGTGCATGGGTTGCAAGTAGCATATTTTGGATAGCTGCTGCAGTGTTTTGAATAGAGTATAAGTTCGTTCCTCGTTCACCATAGTAGGTTTTGCTTTGGTCAGTGTCTGCTACGATGATAATATGTACTGGAGCATTGGCAATCCAGGATTGTTGGAGGCATGCTTCTGCGATCTTGCGTCGTTTATCTTCGTCGACAATAAGGATGAATCTCCAGGCTTGAAGGTTTCCTGCTGATGGTGCTAGTCTTCCTGCTTCAAGAATATCGCCAATCTTGCGCATCTCAATAGGGATATCAGCAAAGCGTCGTACTGAACGACGGGTTTGAATACATTCCATAACATCCATGGGTTTTCTCTTGAAGAGTGATTATATAAGGATTTCTTAGTCAGAATGATTATTATGTTTCATTACCCTTTTAAACCTTTATATCTTCTCCTTGGTGATGCAATACGCAGAACTTGTTCGAGTTTATGATGTTTTGGTATCAACAACAAAGCGTCTGGAAAAAACAAGAGTGCTTTCATTATTCTTGCAAAAAATACCTGTGAAGTTTCTCAAACAGGTAGTTTACCTATTACAAGGAACTGTGTTCCCAGCATATAGTAAAGAAAAAATTGGGGTTGCAGATCGTCTGATTCTTAAGGCTCTTTCTTTAGCAACAGGAGCAAGTGAGAATGAGCTTGAGAAGTTATGGAAGAAGAGTGGGGATTTAGGTGAGGTTGCAAAACGTATGATTGAGCGCAGAAGACAGAGAAGTCTTTTTATTCAAGTTTTGAGTGTTGATAAAATTTTTGATAATATCACTTGTTTGGTTAAAACAAAAGGTGGAGGAAGTGTTGATCGTAAGATGAGTCTTATTGCTGAGTTGCTTACTGCAGCTACTCCTAATGAAGCAAAGTATGTTGTGCGGACAGTTCTTGGTGATCTTCGAGTTGGTGTTGGTGATGGGGTTCTAAGGGATGCAATGGTTTGGGCTTTTCTTTGTCCTGATATTAAGTATAGTGATGTTACAAATTCTCTTAATTTTAATGATGAGGAGCGAGATGCCTATAATCTTTTAGTGGATGGTGTGCAATCAATGTGTGATATAAGTAATGATTTTGCTGATGTAGCATTTCGACTCAGAGAATTTGGCAAAGAAGCTTTATATCAAGTGCCGATAAGGGTAGGAATTCCTTTAAAAGTGATGTTGTTTCAAAAAGCTGATTCGATTTCTGATGCATTTGAAAAGTTAGGGCGTCCTTGTGCATTTGAGTATAAATATGATGGGTTTCGTTTGCAGATTCATAAAAATGAAGAAGGGATTAATCTTTTTACTCGTCGCTTAGAAGATGTTACTGCGCAGTTTCCAGATGTAGTTGCTGCAGTGAAGAGGCATGTTCAAGCAAGAGAGTGTATTCTTGATGCTGAGGTGGTTGGATATGATAAAAAGACAAATAAGTATACTGCGTTTCAGCATATTTCTAAACGTATCAAACGCAAGTATGATATTAAGGAGGTTGCAGAGAAGTTTCCTGTAGAGGTTAATGTGTTTGATATCATAAGTGTGGATGACAAGGTTCTTCTTCAGATACCTTTTGAGCAGCGTCGTAAGCGTTTGGAAGCAGTGGTTCATCTGATTCCACGAGTGATCCTTCCTTCAAAGATGCTTCTGACAAGTGATGATGTTGCTGCCCAAGAATTTTATCATTCATCATTACGTGCAGGTAATGAAGGGGTTATGGCTAAGGCATTAAATGCTCTTTACAAACCAGGTGTTAGGGTTGGTTTTGGTGTTAAGATCAAGCCAGTAATGGATGCTTTGGATTTGGTGATTGTTGGTGCACAGTGGGGTAAGGGCAAGCGTGCAGGTTGGCTTACAAGTTTCACAGTAGCTTGTCAAGGTGATGATGGTTCGCTGCTTGAGATTGGTAAGATTGGTACTGGGATTAAGGAAAAAGAAGAAGAAGGTGTTTCATTTAAAGAGCTTACCGATCTTTTACAACCATTAATAATAAGTGAATCAGGAAGAGATGTTCTAGTCAAACCAGAGATTGTTATAGAAGTTGAGTATGAAGAGATTCAAATTAGTCCAACATATGCAAGTGGGTATGCTCTTAGGTTTCCGCGTTTGAAAAAGTTGCGCAATGATAAGCCAATAAGTGATGTTTCCCAAGTTAGTATAGTAAAATCGCTTGTTGGATCACAACGTGGTCGTTTAAAAAAAGGTTAGGGAAACAAAAGAGTAATGTAATCAAAGAAAAAGGTGCAAGATATGAAGTGGAGTATTTACTCAGAATGTGAAAAGGGGTTTTTTAGTAGTTGGCATAAGTGTCGAGTTTATTCATTACATTGGCTGCTAGTGTTTCTTACCAATATAGGTATTACAGCTAATATTGTTAGTATGGTTTCAGCATTTAGTACAGTCTTGTTTGTGCTTTTGATTATAGATTCATTTTCAAGTGCTGTTTTTCTGCTGATACTTCATATTATATTGGATGGAGTTGATGGGCCTCTGGCTACATATCAGAAGACTGTTTCAAATAAAGGCATGTTTGTTGATTTTAGTGCTGATCTTGTTGGTATTGCATCAACAACTCTTGGTTTGATGATTGCTGGTTATATCTCGCCAGTGTGGTCAGTGATGTACTTGTTTTTTTATACAGTAACTGTTTTTTTTGGGTTAATGCATACTGTGATTGGAATTAAGCAGCCGTGGTCGTTTAGGCCTAGGTTATGGGTGTATGGTGCTGTGATTGGTATGTTTGTTGTAGAGGTTAGTACTGGTGTTCATATTGATATGATTCAAATATTTGTTCAAGGTGCTTTGTTGATAATGTGTGTTGATATTATATATGATTTCAAACGTTTGTATCACAATGCTAATAATCTTGAGTGAAACCTTTAAAAGTGATCACAGAATCTTATAATTTAAAGGAAGCTACGTAAGCAGCTTCTTGCCCTTGTAGTCTAGTGGATAGGATACAACCCTGCGGAGGTTGTGACCCGAGTTCGAACCTCGGCAAGGGCGTAGCGAGCAATCAA
>CAZQZJ010000015.1:14897-19238 GCA_964597775.1 uncultured Methanosarcinales archaeon | reverse complement strand
GCGAGCGTAGCACTTGCTAAGACCAGGCAACCGCAGTTGCCGCTGCCTCGGCAAGAGCGTAGCGAGCAATCAAGCGAGCGTAGCACTTGCTAAGACCAGGCAACCGCAGTTGCCGCTGCCTCGGCAAGGGCGTTTCATTAAGTTTAGTTAAAATATTACCATGAAACTAATCAAACCAAAACCACTAGAAAAAGGAGACGTTATCGCGCTGATCGCTCCTTCATCTGGAGTCGCAGGGCTATTCCCACATCGGTTAGATGCTGCTATCAATTTTTTGAATTTAGAAGGATACTATGTAAAAGAGTATAGCACAACTAGGAAAACCAATTTATGGGAGTCTGCGCCTGCAAAAGAGCGAGCAAAGGATATTATGAAGGCTTTCCTTGATAAGGATATCAAGGCAATTATCTGTACTATTGGAGGTAATACTTCAAATCAGACACTAGAATACCTTGACTTTGGCAAAATCAGACAAAATCCAAAAATCTTTTGCGGATATTCTGATATTAGCGTGCTTCATTATGCACTTCATACCCAAAGTGGTTTGCTAACATTTTATGGTCCTGCTGCAATAACACAGTTTGGGGAATATCCTAAACCATTGTCATATACTGTTGACTATTTTTACAAAGCAATCCAGTCAACAGACCAAATCGGTAGTGTTCTGCCATCAAGTCATTGGACAGATGAGCTTTTAGATTGGAACAAGAAGTTAGATCTTATTCAGGAGAGAACACTTCAATCCAATCCTGGTTATGAGTGGCTCAGAAATGGAGTAGCTCAAGGTCCACTTATTGGTGGATGTATCAGCAGTATCGCACATTTGCAAGGAACAAAATACTGGCCAAATCATAACAAAAGAATCTTTTTCTGGGAAAGCCCTGAAGGAGAAGAGTTTGGTAAGGGCGAGCCTTTAGCTTCGGTCGATGCATATCTAGCAGATTTGAAGCTATCTAGGGTATTTGAGCAAATCAGTGGGATGATTGTTGGAAGGCCGTACAAGTATAGTATTAATGAGTCAACAACTCTCAAGCAGAAGATACTAGAGCGTACTGCTGGTTACAAATTCCCTATTTTGTATGGAGTAGATATTGGTCATACAGATCCGCAGATAACAGTGCCATTAGGAGCGCAAGCACTAATAGACTCAAAAAAAAATGTGTTTGAGATTTTAGAGTCAGGAACTTCTAGGTAGAGATCCTTGGGTATAATCTAACTTTGTGCTAGCTATATTTTGTATCATAAGGTAATGTAACGATCTACTGGTATCGTCCAAGTCCTAGTTGTCCTTTTCGTTTAAGTGGAGATGGTGGTGTGGGTGTTGGTTCTCCTACTTGTTCTTTGAGCAATCTTGCCATTGTAGTTCCTACAAGCTGAGAAAGTGTGGTAAGATCTGTTCGTTTGATATCAGAGATAGATCGTATGTTATTTGTGTAGAGTTTTCGCGCGCGTATGCGTCCAATGCCTTTGAATTTGACTAGTGGGATGATTTCTTCTTTAATGCCATATTTGAGTCTGATTCTGGTTTTGTTAATCTCATGAATAGTTTTTTTGTTTGTTCCAATAACTCGTCCGATTTCAAGGAGACAGTAAAGAAGCCATGTTGCATTGTCTAGTTTTGTTCGTGTTTCTCCTGGTCTGGTATCATAGGTTTCAAGAATGTGTTGTTCAGTTTGTTCATCCATCCATGCAGTAAGCATAAGTGCTGTTTTGATTGTGTCCAGAAATCTTTCATAATCTGGGTCATAGAGGCTTGGTTCCAAAACAAGTAGGTGTGGCATGTATTCTATGGTTTTTTGGTTGATGATGTCAAATTCCTTGGTTCGTACGTGGAGAAGTGGTTGTATTTCAAGTGCTGTACAGATAAGGTGGGTAAATGAGAATGTATTTGTAGATATGCGTGTTGAGGTGTTGAGTGCTTCTACAAAGTTGTGTGCTGTTTGTGGGTCAAGGTAGAGTTCGCAGACTCTAGAGCCAAGTTGTGTAGGGTGATATTCTTGGGTTGTTATCTTGTCTGCAGAGGTAAATCCAGAAGGTGATGTGTTTGGGTGTGTGGTAGTGATTAAGTTCCAGTCTTGGAGTTTGTGGAGTTGTTCTTGGATAATATTGTGGAGTTCTGTCATGTCATGGTATTGGTGTGCCCAGAATGTTTGTGAGAAGAATGTCATGATTTGGTTGTGGGTTGTTGTGAATCTTCCTGCAATAAGTGAGAGTAGGTAGATGCGCAGTGCTGGTTCACAGGCTAGTTTTGATGTTATTTCTTCTGGTGCTCCTAGATGGTATCTTCGGTAGATCTCCTCTTTTTCAGGTTCTGATTTTGCTATGGTGATGCCTTCTCCTGCAGTGTCAAAGGATGGCCGTCCTGCTCTTCCAATCATTTGATGATATTCTAGGATTGGAATGTAATCCATTCCATGTCTACCAAATCGTTTTATGTCTTTGATAATTGCTCTAAATGCTGGTAGGTCTACTCCTGCTGCAAGTGTTGGTGTTGCGCAGATGATGGTGATATCCTTTCTTTTGAATGCTTCTTCTATGATTTCTCGTTGTTTTGTATGGAGTCCTGAGTGGTGAAATGCTATACCTGCTTTGATGCAGCCTGCTAGTCTTGCGCATTGTTGTGTTGGCGCAGCAAGTACAGATAGAATTTTCTTTGCAAGTTCTTCATGTGTTGTTGATCCACGTTTCAAATATTTTGCAATATCTTCTGCTTGTTTTTCTGCGCTTTTTTTGGTATTGACAAAAACAAGTGCTTGTTTTTGTTTGTGCAGTGTATCAAGAATAAGGTTAAGAAAGCTGTCTCTGGTTTTTTGTTCAATAAACACATTTCCCATCTTGTCAAGAATCCCAATTCAGTTTATATAGCTTTAGAGGGATAAGTAGCAAAGTCTTATAAGGATCAAGTTTGGCTAAGAGATAATGCCAAGTCCAATCCATATCATTCTGATTGTGATTCTTACTGAGGTTGTGTCGTGTGTTGTTAAAGGATTGTATTATTGGAGGGTTTATGGTAGGTTAAGGTTTTGGGGTGATGGTGGAATGCCTAGTGGGCATTCTGCTTCGATTGCTGCTGTAATAAC
Source organism: uncultured Methanosarcinales archaeon (assembly GCA_964597775.1). Classification (GTDB taxonomy): domain Archaea; phylum Nanobdellota; class Nanobdellia; order Woesearchaeales; family JAGWAF01; genus JACQSU01. Next base: position 16,158 of record CAZQZJ010000015.1, on the reverse strand, counting down.
AGGGTTGTATGTGTTTGATGGTTTTTCATTGCTCTTTGTGTTTGGATTTTGTTGGGGTGTTTGTGTTATTTGGGATGCTTTGAATGTTCGGCGCCAAGTTGGTTTGCAAGCTGCTTTTCTTAATAAGGTGTATAAAAGAAAGGTGTTAAAAGAGGATTCTGGACATACTCTTTATGAAGTGGTTGTTGGTGTGGTCATTGGTGTGGTGGTTGCATTGGTGTATACAGCTATTCTGTTCTAAGCAAATCGTGAGATTTATAAACAATCTCAAAATCAAGACGATAGCTATAACAATGTGCTATGCCCCAGTAGCTCAGCCGGTAGAGCGTGCCGCTGTTAACGGCAAGGTCGGCAGTTCGAGTCTGCCCTGGGGCGTGAAAAAGGGAAGTGTCCCTTTTTTGACCCCGTAGCTTAGCTTGGTGGAGTGCCCGACTGATATATTGATAACAACTGAGAATTGTCAGGATGTCAATGCCAGAGATCGGGTGGTCCGGAGTTCAAATCTCCGCGGGGTCATGAGGTTCCTATGGATATAATGCAGTTGGATCAGCCGCTTGCTCATGATTTTGATGAGTTAGAATATGATTTGGAGTTAGAGCGGGTTGTGAAAAAGATTAGGGATGAGGGTGTAAAGCTTGTTGGTGTTCAACTTCCTGATGGTCTTAAGCCTCTTGCGCAGAGGATTGTTAAGGAGATTGAGAATCAAACTCAGGCAGTGGTGGTTGTTTGGGCTGGGACAAATTTTGGTGCTTGTGATTTGGCAACAGATGTTGAGAAGCTTGGTGTTGATATATTGTTTGCTTGGGGTCATTCAGAATGGAAGTATTAGCATATGTAGGTACTGCTGTGTTGTCAAGTCTAGGGCTTTGTGCTGGTGGTGTGATTGGATGGCTTGCAAAGGATGAGTTAAGTGTTGCGTATACCTATTTGAGGTGGTTGCAGGCTGTTCTTGCTGGCTTGTTGGTTGGTGTAATAATGTATACTCTAGAAGGGGTTTATGCTGGATTGATTGCTGTTGTTGTTGCGATTTTGGTTAGTGTTGTTTCATTACGATTAGATATGCCGATACTATGGTATAGCCTGTTTGGTGTGTTGATAAGCCTAGTATCAGAAGGGTTGTTGATAAGATTAATTGCGTCGTTAATTTTCTTGTATGGGTTGCCTACAGGTTCTATTGCTTATAAAAAGCAGGATTTCTGGAAAAGAATGATTATTCCAGGTATTGTATTTGTTGTAATTGCAGTCTTGTTATTCTAAAAAT
>CAZQZJ010000015.1:0-14797 GCA_964597775.1 uncultured Methanosarcinales archaeon | reverse complement strand
ATGATTATTCCAGGTATTGTATTTGTTGTAATTGCAGTCTTGTTATTCTAAAAATCTGTTTAAATTCGTCGTAGACGAATCTTAAACAGATTTTTCCAGCGCTGGAGCCGAGATTTGAACTCGGATATCCCGAAGGAAACTAGCTTAGCAGGCTAGCGCACTACCAGATTATGCGACCCCAGCATATGTGTAGAAATAAGCGGTTTGTTTAAAAATCTTGTTGCATTCAAAATAAGCATATGAGTATGAAACTGATGTTGTGGATGTTGTTGTTAGTGCCGCTTGTTAGTGGACAGTATGAGTATGATAATGCTCAGAGTCTTTTGATTAGTCTTAATATATCTAGTTCTCTTGAAATTCTGCCTCAGTCAACAAGTTCCAATATTGATTATGTGACAGCTAGTCTTTATTTTCATCCTGTTACAGATAAAAGACTTAATATCCTAAATCTTCTAACAAATCCAGAGGCAATGCAAATTGATGATAGATTGGAGTATACTTGGAAAAATCCCATACCAAGCATGATTCAATATTCTGTGTTTTCTGTTGTAAAGACCCTTCCAACTAATGAGCGTGTTGATGCTTATGTTCAATTTCCTGTTATAACACAGAAATTACCTAGTGAGACCAGACGTTATCTTGCCAAGACAAGGTTTATTGATTTTGATAATCCTAATATAGTATCTCTTGCAAATCAGATTGTTGGTGATGAAGATGATCTTTATGTAGTTATAAATAATCTTGCAGTGTGGGTTCATGATAATATTTATTATAATCTTTCCTCATCAAATCTCGCTGCAAGTATTAAGGCTAGTGAGGTTCTTGCTGATCGTACTGGGGTGTGTGATGAGCTTACCAATCTTTTTATTGCTTTTGTTAGATCATTAGGTGTGCCTGCGCGATTTATTTCAGGTATTGCATATACAGAGAGTGATCAGTTTAGTACTGCATGGGGGCCGCATGGTTGGGCAGAGGTTTATTTTCCAGGTAAGGGTTGGGTTCCTTTTGATCCAACATTTGGCCAGTATGGTTGGGTTGATGCAACACATATTAAGTTAAAGGAGTCACAAGATGCAAGTGAGCCAAGTACGCGTGTGGAGTGGAAGGGAGTTGATGTTGATGTTAGTCTCATACCTCTTGATTTTAGTGTTGTTGTTCTTTCAAAAGCACCTGCTATTCCAGCATCTCTTGTGATTACTGCAGAGCCAGTGTATGATCGTGTTGGTGTTGGTTCATATAATCAGGTTCGTGTGAGTGTTGAGAATCTTAGATCATATTATCAAAGTACTACGCTTAGGCTTGCAAATACGCAAGGTGTGAGTGTTATTGGTGGTAATGAGTATAGTGTTTCACTTAAGCCTAAGGAGAAGAAGATTGTGTTTTTTACTTTTCGTGTTGATGATTCCTTAAATCCTGGTTATGATTATTCATTTCCTATTCTTGTAATAAATGAGCGTAATGCAAATGCAACCACTGTATTTGGTGCTAGCAGAAATAATCCAGTCTATGATTCATCTGATTTTACTGAGCAAGGTGTTCCTATTGAAGATATTTTTTCGTGTAGTGCAAGGCCATATGTTGTTGTTGTGCCTGATCCTGTTCTTGTGGAGTGTGTTATACATAATGTAAAAAGCCCAGGCACGCTGTGTGTTGGTAGTGTGTGTAAGCCAGTGATTGGTAAATCATCTCAAAGAAATAGAATCACGATTACTGATACTCTTCCTGGTGAAAAAACTGTTGTTGCTATGTTTACTGATTCAGTATCAACTTCAAAGAAGATACTAAGGTATATCATTGCTGATCAGCCAAGCCTTGTGCTTAATATTTCTGCGCCTGAGTATGTGAGATATGATGAATATGTGTATATCCAGGTTGGTATCACGCAGACATCAATGAGTACTCCCCAGGATGTGGTCATTGCTATAATTTCTAAGATGTTGAACAAAACATATGTTGTCTCAGATTTTGTTGGAAATAATCATGTTACTATTATGATTCCAGCATCAGATCTTGGTTTAGTTATAAACAATCTTACTATTGCTGCGTATTGGAATAATGAAAAAGGTGATCTAAAAAAGGTGGTGTATAATAAATCAGTTTCTCTTGTTGATATAACATTTTTTCAAAGCATTAAGATTGCGTTAAGAGCAATGGTTTTTTTTGTGATTTCTTATTTATAGTTAAAGGGTACTTGTTTAGATCCATGTACATGGCAGGAGCGCTGGCGTGGGACAAAGCAAGGTCGCATTTCGGCCTTGTGCACAGCGAAAGTCAAAGGCTTTGATTGTGTCAAGATGCGAGCACTGTTTTAATGTAATGCGCAAATCCGAAGAGGTTCCATAGAGGAGGATTTCTTAACATAGCAATATAAAGTGCGAGCGACATCCCATTTTTGCGCAAGCAAAAATAAGCCAGTGCTCCTGCCTTCAAAGGGAAGCTAAACAAGTACGTTAAAGGTTATATTCTAAGACGAAAGCCGCAGTGGTGGCAGAAGTGTGATGTTATATATACTGGTATTTGGCATTGTGAACAAAAACTTATTCCTGGTGAAGATAGTTTTTTTTCTCCTGAAGGTTTTGATTGTAATATATACTTGATCATGACTTTGGCAATACCAACACTAACAAAAAGGATTCCAATCCAGAAAAAGAATGTTAAATGTTTAATATAGTGTGCAACAACTGTTACAAATACTCCAACAGTTATGTATAGTATGCCAGGAATGCTTTTCATGTTAATCTTTCACACTAAGTTTTGTTGTTTTCATATACTTTTTTAGAATAGAGGGGATCTTCACTGATCCATCCTTGTTTTGGTAATTTTCGAGAATTGCGACTAAGGCGCGTGATGTTGCAATGCCTGTGCAATTTAGTGTGTGAACCAGTTCTTTATGTCCTCCTTGTTTGCCAAATCGAATGTTAAGTCTGCGAGCCTGATAGTCAGTACAGTTTGATCCGCTGACAACTTCTTTGTATTCTTGTGTTCTTGGCATCCATGCTTCGATGTCATATTTTTTTGCTGCTACTGATCCAATGTCTCCAGTGCATATGTTGACTACGCGATAAGGGATTCTGAGTCCTTTCCAGAGTGATTCTGCGTTTTGAATAAGTTCTTCGTGGTATCGTGCTGAGTCTTCTGGTTTGCAGAGGATGACCTGTTCTACTTTCCAGAATTGGTGTCTTCGAAATAATCCCCTCTCATCGATGCCGTGTGCTCCAATCTCTTTTCGAAAGCATGGGGATAGTCCTACAAGTTTGATAGGGAGTGTTTCTTCTGGGATTACCTCATTTGTCCATAGTGCGACAAGTGGGTGTTCGCTTGTTGCAATAAGGTATAAGTCCTCGCCATCTATTTTATACATCATTGTTTCAAAATCAGTAAGGTCAGTTACTCCTTCATAGGCTTTCTTGTTCATCATGAGTGGTGGTTCAATGTATTCATATCCTTTGTTTGTGAGTGTGTCGATTGCATATCGAATCAGTGCTTGGTTAAGGTGTGCGAGTGTTCCTTTGAGTGTGTAAAATCCTGCACCAGCAATTGTTGTGCTTTTTTCAAAGTCTGCGATGTTAAGTTTTTCAGCAATGACTGCGTGTGGTTTGAGTTCAAAACCAGGTTTTTTGGGTTTGCCCCAATCTCTGATAAGTGCATTTTTTGAAGCATCGTTGCCATATGGCACATCAGGTGCCAAGAGGTTTGGTAAGCGTATTAGAGTTGCGTCAAGTTCTTGTTTAAGTGTTGTTTCTTCATTGCGTTTGTGTTCAATTCTTTGGGAAAGTAGTTGTAGTTCGTCGCGTTTTTGTTTTGGGTCCTTGCCTTCTTTGCGTAGTTGGTTGATTTCAAGTGAAATAGTGTTTTTCATGCTTGCAAGTTGGTCGCTTTCATATTTTGCACTTCTCCATCGTCGATCAAGTTCTTGGACACTAATAAGAAGAGTAAGTGTGTGTTCGTGTTCTCTGCGGGCGAGGTTTTTTCTTACTGCCTCTGCATTGTCTCTAATCAGTTGTATATCAAGCATTAGTAATTCACCGTGTTGTTAGGGTTTGGTATTAGATATGGTTGTGGTTTGATTGAGTGTTTTGTTTGATGTTATGTTCAATGTCATATTTAATGTTGTAGTCTCTGGTTCAGGTGCCGGGTTTTGGATGACTATATTTCCTGGTGCACAATCAAATTCTATTTTTTCAAAATATCCTGGATAATATGCAACTAGCATATCCTTGACTTTTTGTGCGTCTGTTGCATTTTCATTGATTCCTATTTTTTGGCGATTTCTTACAAATATTGTGTTTGATTTAATGCAATCTAGTGATCCTCCTGCTTTGAGGATATCTTTGCCATTACAGTACAGTCCTGACAAGACACGGGTATTGAGTGTGAGTACCAATGCTCCTTTGATTCTTGGTCGTACATCGCGATAGATAGGAAAGTCTGTTTCGCCGTCATTGTGAAGAACTACGTGTAGGATGTTATGTTCAAGCGAGCATCCAACTCCTCGGATAAATCCTTCTTCTTTTTCGATAAAGATAGGGATTTGATCTGCACGTATTGTTAAGTCAATTTTTGTTGCAATCGTCTCTGTTGCATCTTTACGTTCTGATGGCCGCAGGTACGGCACGTTGTCAAAAAAGGTGATGTATCTCACTATTTTAAGCGGTTTTCCAGCTCGTTTTGCTATTTCAAATATAACTGCATCTTTATCTATTTCTAAAAGAGTGTAAATCTCGGTTACTAAATTAAATTTTGCTGTTATCTCTGATTTGTTTCCGTTTGCTGATTTTATCAAGTGAACATCAACCCGATCAGTTGTTATATTTTGAATAGGTAGTAGAACCGTGTCTGTTTTATTAGTAGGTTCATTCTCTTCTGATGTTTGATTTTCAATGTTTGCTATAATTTCTGCAGTGGTATTAACATTAGTAAAGTTAGGTTCAGGTAGATTTGTGTTTGTTGTGTTTGGGGATGTGTTAAGACTGATGAGTTCACGAGGTGTTTGTTTTGTTTTAAGTGATGGTGGGCGTGCGCATCCAAGTAATAAGAGGAGTATAATGCTAAATATTAAGAGTTTTTTCATTTAAGATGTGACCAGGACAACCTATAAAAATCTTCTGAAAAAAAACTACATTAAGCGTTTGTCAAAAGTTCGCACCCACCACTGGTGATCGCGCTGCTGCGCTCAACACCAATGACATGCTCATCCTACTGGACTCGGGGTGCTCACAAGCGAACTTTTGACTTCTCAAATGGGTTCATACCCCGATGCTCTGCATCGGATATATTTACCTATTTGAGATTAAAAAATACCCCTGGGCTCTGCCCAGGTTGGGATTTTTTATTCCCGAATGGAACCGATGTCCGAACCACCGGTGAGGACACCGGTGGAATGAGTGCATTTAAAAGTTAATTAAGCAAATTTTTATAAATAAGATGAGAATAAAGAAGGTATGTTAAGTAAAGGTAGTATATTACAGGATGGTAAAATCTTTTTTAAGGATAAATATACAGTTGTATTGTTTGTTTGTTTTTTAATGCTGTCTTGGTATTATTTGGATAATGTTCCAAGTTGGCGTACTGAAACTGAGACGCTTAATATTGCGCGAACCACTGCCTTGTTTGGTTATCCTGCATCCTTTGATGGAAGGAATCATGTTGCTGTTGGTGGGGCATTTGATGATCGTGAGATTGTGTATTTTTCTCCGTGGCTTCAGTTTTATCTTCCTGCTTTGTACATGAGGATTGCAGGAAATACAAGTCCGTCGCTGTTTGTGATGCGGTCTTTGTTTGTGATTTTTGGCGTTTTGAGTCTTATACTAACAAGTATGTTGTGCACTGCTCTGACAGGAGATAGTGTATTAAGGCGGGTGGTTGTGTTTTTAATGACTTTTAATCTTACTTATTTGTATCATATTCGTCAAGCACGGTATTATAGCATATCAATCTTTTTTATGTTGTTAAGTATCTATTTATTTTTTGGTTTTTTGGATAATCTCCAAAAGTGGAAGAGTCTTGTTGTATCCTTAATTTTGTTGTTTCATTCAAACTGGTTTATTTTTGGAACAACGTATATGGGGCTGTTTATAGTGCTTGTAATGAACGCGTGTAAGTTTTCAGACAATCGTATAAGAATACAAAAAAAGGTGTTTGGTTTTTTTATTGTGATAAGTGTGATAGTTGTTATCTTTACTGCGCCACTCTATCTCTATCTTAAGCCATACTCATTTATTACAGGGGCAAGTGGGGGTTGGCTTGGTAGGTATATGCTCTTAAAATATATCTTGCTTACGACTCATCTTTTTATTTTTCCTATTTTTTTGCTTTTAGGTTATGAATTAGCTAAGCAGTATAAATTGTCTTACGCTGCTGCTGTATCACTGATATTTGGAATAATGATAGCGCTGTGGACTATGAATATATTAGAAAAGGAGTGGGATGTTTTGTTATTTGTGATTCTCGTAGTTATTCTGGTGTATGGCTTTGTCATAAAAAAGTGGTTTTGGGATCTTCTGATAACTCCTAGAGGTTGGATTGGTATATTTGTTTTGGCAAATATTAGTGGTATGCTTGTTGCTGGTTACCAATTTTATGATTTTAGATATGCTGTGCAGATTATTCCGTTGGTATTTATTTTTGGAGGGCATATATTTGTTGAGATATTACACAAAAATCCAATCGCTGGGAAATGTATTGTGGGACTTCTTGGTTTGACAAATCTATTGTCAATAATTATTGCTGTTCCTATGATTCTTTCTGGAAGTGACAGGCTTGAACAAGGTGTTGGTGATATTAACACCCCTCTTAATTTTAGGTTAAATATGAGTGTGCCTGTTCTACGTTATCTTCAAGATGAGTCTCATGTGCATAGGCCTCCTGTGTCTTGGGTTGCCTGTGGTCTTTTGAAAAAACAGGCAAGTGAAAATGATACAGTATTAATGGTGTATGATGATGGTGGGTTTGAGATGATGTACTTTTGTCCTGAGTATGTTATTAATGCGCCAAGTACAATAAAAGCATATAATAGGTATTTCTTGCAGACTATAAATCATAAGTGGGTTATAGCTCCTAGGCCTATGGAAGAGTTATTTGTGGAGAATTATACTGTGGTGGATAATGCTACTGGATATTTTATTGATCAGTCACATCGTCCTGATCCCTGGAGTCATGTGATAAGTAATGGATTAGTGCATGATGTGATGTTATATAGGCTCAGATGAGAAAATGGGAGCGTCCCTTTTGAACCCCCACTGCGCTCGAGTTCCTTTCTGCTGGGTCTTTCGCTATACTCAGACTAAGCAGTATTCTTGGTACAAAAACGCTTAAATCGGCTTTGGGCATACTTAAGCGTTTTTTATAAGAATCTAGACCGAAGCAATTAAAAATAAGCACGAACTTTGTGGTATATGAGCCTCTTTGATCATATGCTTAAGGCAGGAGAAAGTCTTTTTATTAATGAGACTGCTCTTGATTTTGATTATGTTCCAAAACTGCTTCCATTTCGAGAACAGCAGCAATTTTATATTGCGTCAGCGCTAAAACCCCTATTTCAAGACCGTACTGGTCGAAATCTTTGTATTACTGGGCCTCCAGGGATTGGTAAGACTGCTGCAGTGCGTTGGGTGTTTCGTGATCTTGAAGAGACTACAGATGCGATTCGCATTATTTATATGAATTGTTGGCAAAAGAATACTACCTATAAGATTCTTACAGAGATTTGTCATGAGCTTGGGTTTATGTTTACTGTGAACAAAAAGGTTAATGAGTTGATGAGTGTTCTCGAGGGGCTTTTTGCACAAAAAACCCTTGTGTTTGCTTTTGATGAGATTGATAAGGCTGAGGATTATGATTTTTTGTATTTCCTGCTTGAGAACTGTCCTCGTAAGAGTGTTCTTCTTATCACGAATCTTAAAGAGTGGCTTGGTGAGATTGATACTCGGATTAGGTCACGGCTTACTCCAGATATGATTGAGTTTTCCCAGTATACTATGGATGAGACGCATGAAATTCTCAATCAAAGGGTTGCATATGCATTTGTGCCAAATGTGTTTTCGCAAGAAGCGCTTAGTGTTATTTCTGCTAGAATCTTTGAGTGTAAAGATTTGCGTAGTGGTTTGTATTTGCTTCGTGAGAGTGGAAATGTTGCAGAAGCAAGGTCTTCTAGAATTGTTACTGTAGAGCATGCTCAGACAGCGCTTGCTAAGCTTGTTGATTTTACTGTGAAGGATGTTGAAGAATTAGATGATGACTCTAAGCTAATCCTTAGTCTGGTTAAAGAGCATCCAGATGTGCGTATTGGTGAACTACATAAGATGTATCAAGCAAAAGGAGGAAGTGGGGCTTATAAGACTTTTACGCGTAAGGTAGAGAAGCTTGAGCAGAATAGTTTTATTATTGTTGAAAAGGTCAATTTGGGTAATCAAGGTAATACCTCTCTAATTCGTCTAAGTAAACCATGAAGAACTATGTGGTCTTAATTTGGACATGAAATGAAAAAAGGGTTTAGCCCTTTTTTCATTGGCACACTAGACATCCTCGCCGGCAGTATATAAAGAACCAATATTCTATACAGGGTTGAGGTGATTAACCATGATAAAAAACACAGAGTATATCACATATCCATTCCAGGATCTTGATTGTGATGATATTCACGCGCTCATGATCCAAACTTTGATGAGAGGACAAAGATATGGTGAGTCAAAACCTAGGTTTCAGACTTATTGTTAATGAGGTGAAGAAAATGAATCAATACAAACTAAACAAATCATACAAATTATATACAGGGCCAGGCAAATATGAGATTTGGGAAACTGATTTTTTGCCTGCAGAGGATATCTACACTGATAATGTCCCTGCTCTGTATTGTGAGGATGATATGATCACAGATCAAGAAGAGGCATTTATGACTGGGTATCTCTCTGCTTAAATATTCTTTAAGCCATGAGATTTGTTTTCTCGCCCTGGGTCTGCTGCCCCCTAGATCCAGGGTTCTTTTTTTTAGTCAATTAGTAAATATGTCAGGTCTAAGAATTTTTGAAGAAAAAAAGAAAAAAAGAAAAAAAAGTTTTTTTGCTTCTTCACTCGATATCCATGAAGAAGAAGTACGTTACTGTACCAAAGGTTGTACCACTTGTTGGAACTGGCACCATCAATTCATAGTCTGATGTGTGTCCGCCAGTGAGGAAGTCTGCTACATCTGATGTAACATTGACACCAAAGGCATAGTGGTTTCTTCGGCTAGCAGCTGTACCAGTGGAAGCTGTTTCGTTGTTAATGGATCCGTTGTGGAAGATTCCACTGTAGAATCCTGACGTAGCTGGTAGTACTGTTGCTGATGCAACACCGGACACACCACCAATCCTGTTACGTCCTGTAAAGGTTCGGTTTGCTGAGTCTCGTTCTGTTCGTGGATCATTTACTGTTGTGTTAAAGAAGACTAGATCCAGAATGCTGGTCAGATTTGCACCTGCTGCTGTCTCGTTTTGTAACGCTGCCAAGTTGTAGTTTGAGTCTGTTGACGCAATCACAACATTGGTTCTAACCTCTCCAAAATTGAAGAAGGACAATCCACCAGCGCCTAAGATAAGTGAACCATTGGTTTCTCCAAAGAAACCTTGCCACTTATCAGTAATGTCTGTTATTGTGACATTAAGCTGTGTTGTGTTGCCTCCTTGTGCAAGATAATTTCCTGCAGAGGTTGTTGCAGTCGAACGATTTGCTGAACCATTCGCTGTAGCAGCGCCAACTGAATCAGATCCGTTGACTGCTGCTTGTGCCGAAAACGCTAGTAATAATAAAGAAAACATAGCGCCTAAGGCCAGAAACACTGTTTTTTTCATAACTCTTCACCTCATCGTATAATATATATATATATATATACGTGATTTTTAACAATCACTATACATTTTACCATACAAGGTTATATTTAAACATTTCTGTATTGAAAATGTTGAAAAATTAACAAATCTATCATTAAGGGGTTAAGTATATATAGGAAAAGATTGTTCAGAGAAAGGTATGGATCAGATTGCATTTAGGTTTATTATTCTCTGTAGTCTTTTTCTTAGTATTATGTTAGGTTTTTTCACGCTTCATATTCCACCAACTCCTCAGGGTGGTATTGTAGCTCAGGGTGGGAATGTAACACGTCTTGATCTTTCTCAGCCTGATCGTCATGCATCATTGTGGAAAGGGTTGTATGGTAATCTTACTGAGACAAGTAATAACGCAAGTAGAAGTAGTATTATCAGTTTTATTATGGCTAGTGGAAGTCCTGATGTTCAATTATTTAATATTCCTTTATTTAATTGTTCCACGACTAATGTGTATGCTACAACCGAGAATACAACTATTTTTCCTGGTGAGGGTTTTATTAATTCCCTAAATCCTGCATCTCATGCTGATGTTGATAGATATCTCTTGTTAGGTGCAGGTGTTCTTGAGTCTGCGCCTACTATTTTTACATTGAATAAAACATTTAATGTTGGAAACAATGTACATACTTTGATTAGCACAAATATTAACGCTGTGTCAGGTAATTATACAGAAGGTGTGTTGATTCGGCCAAATCGTAATCTTGTGTTTGCTGCCAAGATTATTAATGGTCTTGGGTGGACTGGTGAACCAATTCATTATGAGATGATCTTGCCTCAGTTAAATTCTTCAGTTATTAGATGGTATTTTTTTACAGATCTTGCTCCTGGAAATGCCTGTCCTCTAGATTCGTCTCTTCCTGTTTCACCACCTTCACAACCAGTTCAAGAAGAACCAATATTTATATCAAGCCCACAAGCTGCATCACCCACCTCCTCTCCTGCTATTGCTGCAGCAGCTCTTTTAGTATCCTCTCCTGATAGCAGTAGTTCATCTCCTTCTGTCTCAGTTTCTACTCCTACAGTAGAGATTCAAATCAAAAAAACCCAGGTTGCTGCAGTTGTGACAAGTATTCCGATTACAGCACGCACTATAGAGGTAGGGGTTGTTGTTGCTTCGCTTGTTTCCACCCTTGCTATTACATGGGCTTTGCTTCAATTAAGCTCTTTGTAGTGAATTTTTATGACTTTTATTTTAAAATAATTAAAATATAAAAAAATTTAGATTACTTAAATAATATAAATATTTTAATAATTAAATATTTTAATATATTTATTATTATAATATCTTAATCTTTTAAATATCATAATATTAAAATAATTAAATATTTAAATATATTAAGTAAATAAAATATTTTTGTTATTTTAATGTTATTATAACTTTTATCTCATAAAAAGAAAAGTATATAAGTAAGTGATATGATGGAAATGCCACATCGAGAAGAGATGGTAACAAAACGCGTTAATATTGGACTTGCAGACAAGACTCATACTCAAGCAAAACTTATCTCTATTCTTAAGGGTACTACACTTAATGAGTATCTAAGAATTGCAGTTGAAGAAGCTATCAAAAAAGATAAGGATCTTATTAGAAAGATGGGTGACTAAATGAAATGCGGTTATAATAGTTTCAAAAAGCAGGAGTTTGGTTGGTCTACTTCAAGTTGCTATCTTTTCAAAATCTTCTTTATTGCTGGGTTGATGAGTATTCTAAGTACCAGCGTTTTTGCAGGCTTGCTTACTGGTAGTCTTATTCCTCCTCAAAAAAGTATGTGTGGTAATTCTTTGCCAACAACATCAACAATTGATGCTATTAATATTACAAATACAGAATCCTCTGCTCTTGTGAATATAAGTGCTACGCTTAATGTTGCACCCAATAATGGTGGTGTGAGCATTACAAGCACAAATCCTATCCAGATTGGAACCCTTAATTCAAGTGCAACCTATGTTGGATCTGCTGCCTGGAATATTAGTTGTAATTCGAATTTTGTTGGAAATTATACACTCTATGTTACTTATAGCGCAGTTGGTGGCTTTACAGCCTCTACTGCTGGCATAGCTCAGAGTATTATTAATGTGTCTCCAAATATTGATGCAGTGCCTCCTGTTATTAGTAATCCAACGCCTAGTGGTACGCTTTCAACAACTAATATTAATCTTACTGTAACAACAAGTGAGCCTGCTATGTGTAGGTATGATCCTACAGAAACAAGTAGTTTTACTGGTAATACCTTTGATACCTTTTATACAAGTGGTTATACAACAACGCATCGTGCAGTTCTTAATGGTCTAGGTGAGGGTTCTTATACCTATTTTATTCGTTGTGCAGATCCAAGTAATAATTTTCAAAAGACAGCAACGCGTATCACTTTTACAATTGATCTTACAGCTCCAGAGGTTAGTGAAGTAAGCCCGAGTCGTCTTACTATCTCGTTTGGAACCTTTATTGCTACTACAAATGAGGATGCAGCGTGTAAGTATGCAACAAATATAAGCGTCCCATATGAAAATATGAGTGGTACATTCCAGGGTTTGGCAAAGAACCATACTACAACGCTTGCAAGGCTAGCAAAAGGTATTAATAATCTCTATATTCGCTGTAAAGATGTTGCAGGAAATGTTGCAACTAAGGATTTTATTGCACAGGTGGCGTATGATGCAGGGCCTACTGCAGAGATTGTTACTAGTAAATCATCCCCATTTAAGCCAAGTGTTATTGAATTAAGCCTTAAGACAAGTGATAAGCTTCAGTCTGCACCAAGGCTTAGTTACATGCTTGATGGTGCAGGAGAAACTGCTATTATTCTTAGTGGAGAAGATTCGTTGTGGAAAGGCTTTCTTGTTCTGCCAAATAGTATAGGGACGGAAAAGGTTGGGACATTTATTTATAGTGGGGTTAATGAATTTGGAAATGTAGGTAATATTATTACTAAGGGATCTGTGTTCTTAGTTGATCCTGTTTCTCCTCAAACTGTTACTGGGCTTTCATTATCTGGGAATAATAGGTCTCTTCATCTTAAATGGAATCCAGTGATTGATCAGGTTGAGTATTATAATATTTATCGTTCGCAACACAGTAATGTTACTGATAAGGATTATCTTGCTCTCACGCCAAAAGTGAGTTACACTGATCAGTCTGTAGATCCTGCAAAAATATATTATTATAGGGTTGCTGCAGTGGATAATGCTGGGAATGTTGGTGCTTTTTCTGATGAGATTAGCCTAAGCATTGGCCCTGCTAAAGAACAGGTTCCTGCATCAGAAGCGTCAGGGGTAGTTAATGAACATGTTGTTGATCGGCAAGAGGTTGAGGCTGCTGCGCAGACACTTACAGCTGAGATTACAGATTTAGAGTCGAGTTTAAAGACTATTAGGCAAGAGCTTAAAGAGCAATTTCCAGAAGAAGTTGATATGCTTGATATTGTTGCAAAAACGCGTAATGCAGAGCAAAGTGCGCGAGATATTAAAAAGGGGATAGATTCAGCATTTAGTACAACAGATCCAGGCCAATTCCAGTCCCAGATTAACTCGTATAAGACTCAGCTTACAAATCTTAAGACCGGGGTTCCTAAGAATATTGTTGTGCTTGACAAGCAGGCGCTTCAACTAGTTTCTGATAAAGATAGTATCAAAAACGCTTATAAGCAATATCTAGATGCTAAGAATCTCAATTATACTGAGCGAAGTATTGAGAGTTATTATGTTAAGAATGAGAAGCAGATTAGTGTTGCCAAGGTTAAGGTAAATGCGCGTCTTCTTCAGATTACCTATATTGATGGACATGAGAATACCTTTACTGTAGTTGAGAAAAAGTTGGATCTTACTGGAGTTCCGCTTCAAGGTCTTGTTGTTTTAGAGGTTATTCCAAAGTCTATTCTTGATGATGCAACAAAGCTTGTATCAGTAAGGCAGGATTATGATATTCTCCTCTCTGATCCTGTTCTAAAGTGGCATTTGTCTGGTGCAAGTAAGGAAAGTGTTACTTATCTTATTCCAGCAAGTGTTTCAGTGGATGATTTACGAAAGCTTGTGACTGCTGTGTTGCCAGATATAAATATAATGTCTTCAAATTCTGTTTCTGGTTTTGCAGTGTTAAAAAATATAGATTTGGGTATTGGTTTAGATTGGTGGTGGGTTCTTGTTTTTGTAGCAGTAGGTATAGGTGGTTTTGGTTATTATCTTAATAAGAATGATGATCAGAAGAGTGTAATACCAAATGTAGTTGGGGTAATGACTTCCTGGCTTCCAGCAAAAACATCTGCAGTTGATATTGGCGCAGCTCATGAATCCCTTGATAATATGAGGTATAATGAGGCATATGCTGCTTATCTTGAGTTAATTAAGCAGCCAATTCAAGATGCAACTCAGTCACAACAATTAAGTGATTTGTATTACAAGCTTCACTTGTATAATCGTCTCCAGACAATGCAGCAGTCACGCTCACAAGATAATCTTCGAGATCATTTCTATGCACTTAATGATCTTCTTGGTCGTGTTAGTGATAAGAATAATAAGATATGTACTACAGCAGCAGGTTATCTTGCGCAGTATAGTAGTCAGCAGCAGACAATTCCAGTTCAGCCTGTGTTATTTTCTAAAACATCTTTTCAAAATAGCACTATTGAGAATCTGCGCAGGAAGATTTAAATAACCCTCCTCTGGAAAGACACTGTCCACTAAACGAATGATATAAATATACCCTTCTTTCTCAAGAACATTAGGTGATATCTATGGGTCAATCATGCATATTTTGCCATTCATCGAAGGTAGTCTGCAATGGGCTTCGACGCAGAAAAGTACGAACAAAACAAAGTTTTCTTTGTAGATCATGTGATCGACAATTTGTTGAACCTGATGGATTTGAGCGGATGCGTCATCAGCCTGAAGTGATTGCACGCGCAGTACATCAACATGAAGACGGGTTAAGTCTCGCA